>SRXB01000570.1 GCA_009724975.1 bacterium
GGAAGGCGCATGAAGGAGACAGCCTGTTCCGGCGGCATGAGGAAAAAAAGGTTGAAAAGCCACGCCAGGAGGGCGTACTTGACCCCAAGGAGCGAGTAGTCTAGCCATTTGGGAAGGGGAAAGTTCCTTTTGAAAATTTTCCTGCCCGCCTTGGCCAGCATCTCCGACAAAAAGCCAATGGGGCAAAGCCACGAGCACAGGGCCCGTCGAAAGAGAAACGCAGTGGCCAGGGTAGCCATCAATAGTACTAGCCCCGCCGGATGTATCGGGTCGAAAACGCCGGTGGCCAGGTAGGCGTTGAGCGCTGTTATCGCCGCTACCGGCAAAAAACCCTCCACCACGGGCGGGCGGTGAGCCTCCTGCGCTCCGCCGCCGAGCGCGCCAACAAAACCAGTGAACTGCCAAGCCGCTACGATGAAAATAAAGGCAGTCCCGACCTGCGCCGTCCTGCGCAGGAGGAGGTGCGGGGTTTTTTCATAGCTACGGCGCAAGTTTTTTGCGATTTTTTCCAGAATCGGCATCAAAAACTCTCTTTACGGCAAGGGTAAGCGCTCTTTTTGACGCGCGCGCTCTGCCCGTCCCCTCAAAAAAAGGGGCCAAGGGGGGAAAGGAAGTGGTTTAATCACCGGGGCCGCGCATGTTATACATGCTATAATCCCCAAAGACCACCATTGCGAAGGCGTCGATGAACACCACGGTAAAACTAGTCCGGTCCAAGGAAGGATTCTCATATGCCCGCGTCAGGGACAACCGCCCCCTCTTCGGAGGGATGGTCTTC
>SRXB01000571.1 GCA_009724975.1 bacterium
GGAAGGCGCATGAAGGAGACAGCCTGTTCCGGCGGCATGAGGAAAAAAAGGTTGAAAAGCCACGCCAGGAGGGCGTACTTGACCCCAAGGAGCGAGTAGTCTAGCCATTTGGGAAGGGGAAAGCTCCTTTTGAAAATTTTTTTGCCCTCCTTGGCCAGCATCTCCGACAAAAAGCCAATGGGGCAAAGCCACGAGCACAGGGCCCGTCGAAAGAGAAACGCAGTGGCCAGGGTAGCCATCAAGAGGACTAGCCCCGCCGGATGTATAGGGTCGAAAACGCCGGTGGCCAGGTAGGCGTTGAGCGCCGTTATCGCCGCTACCGGCAAAAAACCCTCCACCACGGGCGGGCGGTGAGCCTCCTCTGCTCCGCCGCCGAGCGCGCCAACAAAACCAGTGAACTGCCAAGCCGCTACGATGAAAATCAAGGCAGTCCCGACCTGCGCCGTCCTGCGCAGGAGGAGGTGCGGGGTTTTTACATAGCTGCGGCGCAAGTTTTTTGCGATTTTTTCCAGAATCGGCATCAAAAACTCTCTTTACGGCAAGGGTAAGCGCTCTTTTTGACGCGCGCGCCGGCCCGTCTCCTCAAAAAAAGGGGCCAAGGGGGGAAAGGAAGTGGTTTAATCACCGGGGCAGCGCATGTTATACATGCTATATTCCCCAAAGACCACCATTGCGAAGGCGTCGATGAACACCACGGTAAAACTAGTCCGGTCCAAGGAAGGATTCTCATATGCCCGCGTCAGGGACAACCGCCCCCTCTTCGGAGGGATGGTCTTC
>SRXB01000572.1 GCA_009724975.1 bacterium
CCGAACTTACCGCCGACGGCTGGGCCTACGGCTGGAACGCCGGCCTCATCTACGAAATCAACCCCAGCTTCCGCGTGGGAGCCTCCTACCGCTCCGAATACAAATACGACCTTGAGGGCAAGGCCGACTTCACTCCCCCCTCGATACTCCCGGCTGGAACCCAGGCCATGGTGAACGCCCTCGACGCCGACGCCACCACCGAGATAACCCTACCCGCCGTCGCCTCCTTCTCCGGCTTCGTCAAGGCCACCGATTCCCTCGACATCATGGCCGACCTCTCCTGGACACAGTGGAGATCTCTCGACAAGCTCTTGATAGAGATGGACAACGCTCTTGTAAGCTCTACCACCACCTACGCCTGGGAAAACACCTGGCGCGCCTCCCTGGGCGGAACCTACCACATGAGCGAAGCCCTCGAAATCCGCTGCGGCGTCGCCTACGACCAGGCCCCAGTCCCCAGCGAGAAATACCGCAACGTGCGCGTTCCCGATTCCGACCGCACCTGGCTCTCGCTCGGCGCGGGCTACGTCCTTGGCGCCGTCAAGCTCGACGCGGGCTACGCCCACCTCTTCGTCAAGCCCTCCGACATCGACAAGACTCTGGCGGAAGACGCGGCCAGGGGCAAGCTCACCGGCAGCTACGACAACGCCGTTGATATCGTCAGCGTGCAGGCGACCTACTCCTTCTAAGTCAAGGTAAGACCAAAGCAAAAGGGCCGCTCCAATCGGGGCGGCCCTTTTTTTGTTTAAATTACTCCGGCTTTGGCGGTTTTGGCG
>SRXB01000244.1 GCA_009724975.1 bacterium
GATGTCGATGCCAAGCTGCGCTCCCACCAGGTGCATCAGCGAACCCCACAAGGTCAGCATGTAGTAGAGGTGGTAGCCCAAAAAACCCATGAAGACCAGCGGCAGGTGGGCCTGCCCGTAGCGGGTGAGGTGTCCGCGCATGGAGTCTTCGTCCGCTAGCCTGCCCACTGCCGACAACACCACCAGCGCCACCACGAAAACCGATATGAAGAGGACGAAGAGGACGCTCATCCCCGCCCAGTGACGTTCGCTCACCAGCCTTGACCACTCCCACCCCAGAAGTTCACAGGCCAGAGCCCCCATCATGGCGAAGGTGAAGATGGAAAGATCGGTCTTTCCTCTCGTTTCCCATATTTCCCGTCCGGGAACCCTTATGTTGATGTTCAGTGAGCGGTGCGGGCAGTTTTTCACGCAGGCGCCGCAGAGCTTGCACGAGAGGTTTGAATCAACGGCTGGCGCCAGCAAAAAGAACGGGCAACCTTTCCTCTCGCCTGTTCCGGTGTAGCACTGGTGGCCGGTGCAGCGTGCGGTGCAGACGTTCTTGTCGGCCCTAAGCTCGAAGGGAGAGAGGCGGGAAAATAGCCCCATTATTCCGCCGAGGCCGCAAAAATAGGCGCACCACCCCTGGCGTTCGTAGAAATAGGCGAAGAGAACCGAAAAGAACATCATTCCGGCCAGCAGCCATCCGAGACGAGTCGGAAAATAGCGCATTTCGAAGGCCATCTCCATCCACATCACCATGAGGGCCACGCCCATGATAACCCAGCCGGAATAGCGCCTAAGCGCCTGCGGAAAGGCCCGCTGGGGAGATTTCTCGACCAGGAACTTGGCCGCCTCGCCGATGCTTCCCATCGGGCATATGGTGCACCAAAAACGCGCCCAGAAAAAAGAACCTATAACCATCATCGGCCACCCCAGCGCCCAGCTGTATACCGAGCCGAGGTTGCTTTCGGGGGTAGAGGGTCCGAAGATTAGAAAAGCGGTTAGGATTAAAAAGAAGGGGGTCGCCGTCCACTGGATAACCGCCGGGAAATAGGGCGATCGAAAGATTTTGAAGATGGCGTCGAAGCGAAGGATGTCAATCTTCCCCCTCGCCTCTACCTTGCGAAAATCGAGGAAGATGTCCTCGGCCTCCAGCACCGGCCCCTGGGCCAGAACCATGCCGCGCTTTATGGTTTCGGCCAGCTCGGCGTCGTTTCCGGACCAATTGTGGTCCAAAAGGACCTTGACGGTGCGGTCGTTTACCGAAATTATCCCCTTCTCCAGTTCGCGCGCGAATTTTTCCAGATAAAAATTGACGTGGTCGGGGATGTCCTTTTTGCGATCGCGAAGGGGCGGTATGTGGAAGGAGCGCGTAAGGAAGTAAGCGGCCAGCTCCGGTATCAGCCTCCCCTCGCGCTCAAGATCGGCGGGGTTGTGGAGGGAGGCGCATATTATGCGCGGCCCCGGCTCCCACGCGCCGAGCTTTGCGGTGCCGGAGAATTTGAGGTCGAAGATGTGGCGCCAGAGCTTTTGCTGGGCCTCCTCGCCGAGCCTTTCGACCCCCAATAGGAAGATGGTGCCTCCGCGTCCAAGCTCCATCAGCCCCGCTTTGCGCTTCCCACCTTCGTCCCAGCCGAAAAGGACCTGGGTAGGCGTTAGCGGGTCTTTTCTGCCGCCCGGGCAAAGGGTCTCCTCGCGGTAGAAGTTCGCTATGAGGTAGACCGAGCGGAAATATTCCGAGAGGTGGAATATCGTTCGCCCGAACTGCCTTTTGCCGACGCCGCTCTCTCCCCATACGAGTATGGAATCGCCGGATTGCGCCAGCGCCGTTATCTCTTTTTCGCTGCGGCGGTAGAATTTGGTCTGGTCAAAGTTCGGGTGCGAGAGGTCCGCCCCCATGTCCACGCGCCCGACTATCTCGAAAAGCTCCGAGCGCTTCTCCTCGGTTCGGGCGAGCCTGCCGTCTAGCTTTAGCATTCTTCTGGCGAGAAGTTTGGAGAGATTTAGCCCAAGCCTCGGCTCGCGGGCCATTATCGCCTCAAGAAAATCTAGTCTGAAGAACGCCGCCTGCGAATCTTCTTCCGCCACGTAGACGTTCGAGGAGGCGGGGCTCATCTCGCCGAGCGTTACCCGTTCGCCAAAGACCTCGCCCGGGCGAAAGGAATCAAGCTCTATGTCGGTGCCGTTCTCGCGGCGCGAGACAAGCCTTACCATCCCCTCCATAAGGATGAAAAGTCCCTGCCCGCCGTTGCGCGGAAAGGGAATCACCTCGTGGCGGGAGAAATAGAGGCGCTTTGCCTCGGCGAAAAGCTCCGAAAGGTTCTTTTGGGGAATGCCCGCGAAAAGTTCGCTGTCTTTTAGCCTCTCCATCAGGCCACAAGCCCCCGCCAGCCGCTTTTCGGCCCCTCGTCCCCCTCTTTGGCGAGCAGGTGGGCCAGTTCGCTGCCGAGCCTGCGGGCGTCCTCAACCTGGTCGGAGCTGTGGCCGTAGCGCGGATAGCGCTTCCCGAAAAAAGGCATTCGTTCCGGGCGCTTTCCGACCAGCGAGAGGAAAACTCCGACCGAACGCCAAGGCTCGGCGACCGGGTGGGTGAAGACCAGCGGGCTCAAGCTGGTTCCGCCAAGAGATTTGATGGCCCTTTTCAGCTCCCAGTGGTGGAGGCCCCAATAGCCTCGGCACGAGATGAGCGGCACTACCCGCTTATTCGCCAGCACCTCTCGCCCCTCTTCGTCCAGCCACGAAAGCACCGGCCCGCTTGGATTGAATGACCACGTGGGGCCGCCGATAAGCACCGCGTCGAACCCTTCGGCGTCGCCCGCGCGCTCGGAAACCTTGTCGCGGATGCGAAAGAGGGTGCGGAACATCATCCAGAAAGCGCTGAAAATAGATTGGAAGGGAAAGTGGATTTTTTCGACGGGATGAAGCCTTACGATTACCGCCTCGCCTCCTCCGTGGACAAACCCCTCCGCGAACGCGCGGACCAGCTTGGTGGTCTGCCCGCTGAAGGAATAATAGACACAGAGTATTTTCGGGGTTCTTGGCATTTCAGAGCCGCCGTAATCGCAAATAAACCACCCATTATGATAACCCCAAAGCGGCGAAATGCTTAAATGTTTTTTTGAAAAAAGAAAAGCGTCGCCTTCGTGTGGAAAAGGATAATGGGGCAGCTAGAGCTGCCTTACCTCCGAGCGCGACGAAGGAGCGCGAGCCACGAGCGAAGCGAGCCAGACGTCCGTGACCTAATCGGCCCTTTCAACAAAGCAGTGAGCGGCAGGCGGATTAGGGAGACGGCGGACCTTCAGAGTCCGTCGCGACCCCGCCGAAGCGAACGGTCGAGCCCCAAAGGCGAGAGCTTTGTTGCGGGGCCGGTTTCTTGCCCACTTCTTTTAAAAGAAGTGGGGCCGGGTGAAGGGGCGGCCAGCCCCTTCAA
>SRXB01000245.1 GCA_009724975.1 bacterium
AGTCTCTAGCCCGCTTCATGAACAAAAAAGGGCCGCCCTTTAGGGGCGGCCCTTTTAATATAGGTCCTTTAGCCCGCTATTTCTTCGGCTTGAAGACAAAAAGCCTTCTCCAGCGCTTCTCCCCGTCCTTCTCGCCACCGCCCTGGGCGGCGAAAACCACATAAGACGCCCCACCGGGCCCAGTCCAGAGCGAGAGATCGGTATTAAGCTGTGTTCCGGTGTTGATTCTCTCCCTCTTTTTGGAGGGATCGATGGGGACGAAAACCACCGGGTTCATCTCGGCGGCGTTTTCCTCAACGGCGTAAATGCCCGAGCCGTCAGCCGACCAGCAGGGTCCGCCACGGCTTGGAGGTATGACGTTTTCCATCAAAAGAACCGGTTCGCCCGCGCCATCGGCCTTCACCACATAAAGATCGGTGCGCGTCTGCTCGCTTTTCGGGTGGACGAAGAAGGCTACCCTTTTGCCATCAGGCGAAAAAGCCGGCCCGAGGCAGGAATGTTGCCACCCCTGGGTCACGTCCCGCGTGATCGAGCGCGAAATGACCTTTCTCTGCGCCTCGTCGGGCTCCTTTATGAGCCTTACGACGTCGTCGTTTATCAAAAGATGGTCGGAACTGCCCATGTGCGCGATATAGGCTAGTTTCTTGCCGTCGGGGCTCCATCTTTGGTAGAGCTCCGAACCCGATTCGTCGAAGGTTATGCGCTTGGTAGGGCTGACCTCGTCAAAGAAAGAATATGCGTAAAGGTCGCCCTCGCCGCTCCTGCCGCTTGCGTAAACCAGGTAATCACCGCCGGGGCTGAAAACCGGCTCGGAGTCATTGGCGGGGTGTTCCGTCAAAAAGCGCTTTTTGCCTGGGGCCTTGAAAAAAATGTCGAAATTTATCTGGCTGGCGCCCCTGCTCGCCTCTTTGCGGGTGGCGGCTACCGCTATTGTCTGCCCGCGCTGGGTTGAGGGTCCCCAAGAGGGGTGTTCCGTCACAATCTGATCGCCGGGGCCGCCCAGAGAAAAGACATCCTGCTTCTTGGAGGAGATGACCTCCTCGAAACTTTTCACCGCGAGCGGAGAGGCTGATGGGTTTGAGAACTCGGCGGTATAAACAACCGCCGAATCGCCATTTGCGGCAAGGAATTCAAAGTAAAGGGACTTGCCGTCCGGCGAAATGCGCGGATTTGAAATCTGGCCCTTTCCGTCAAGCCCCGCTATCGGCAAGGGCTCAGCGATGCCGGCGGCGAAAGAGTTTGCGCAAAGGCCTACGGTCAGGAAAAAAATCGCTTTCTTCACGGCTTTTCCTCTTGGCTCCATTATCTGGGATAATGCTCGTACCCCAGGTTCAAAGACAATATCGGCACTGTCTTGCCGTCCCCGAGCACCGCCAGAATCTTCACGCTGATGCTCTTGCCCATCAGTTTAGACTGAAGGCCGGACATCTCAAGATAAATCTCGTTGACCACGAATTCATTGTCATCCACCCTGGCAAGGTAGCGGGTCGCGCCAGGGTAAGGGTCCCAGGAGACCGAGAGGTCGGCGAGCGCATGCCTGCCTGCCTTAGCCCTCTTTTCGTTTTTCGCCGTCGGAATCTCGGCCTTCGCCTCGGGCTCGGCTGGGAACCACAAAAAGCGGTCCCCCACGTAAGGCAAGACAAAATGGCGAAGGGCCTTCCCCTCCTCCAACTCTTCCTTGGGCACATAGCTGAACTCGCGCGCGTGAGCGTTCTGAACGCGATCCACCAGCTCTCCCACTATGCCGTTTTTTCCCGTTACGTAAATCGCATACCCCTGGGCTAGGGCGTCGCGCGGCACGGTGGACCACTCAACGGTAATCCTGTCGTGGCCGACCTCCTCGGCGACTTCCTCTATCCTCGCCACCTCAGCCGGAACGACAATCTCCTTCTCGGCGAAGGCGGCAGGGCTTTCCGAGCCTTCAATCCAAGCCTCCACCCTGAATTTAATCGTCTGCTCCGAGGGCTTCAGCTCCAGCGGCCCCTCGTTGACCTCGCCGGAGCGTACTATCTCGTCGCCCTTGAGCTCAAAAAGGGTTTTTTCCGCCGTCTCCGTCTTCATGATGAGCTTGAGGCGATCCAGCGCCCCGCTGTCGGTCGTCCAGGAGATGGCGACGGTGAGGTCGCTCTCTATCGAGGCCTCCATTTTGATGGCGGCGACGGGGCGGCTGGCCCAGGCGGACATGGAGGCCATCGCCAGCGGGACGCCGTCCTTGTCGAGGGAGTAAAGCCTGTAGGTCGCGGCCTTTTCGGGCGGCACATCCCCATCGGTGAACTCTACCTTCTCTCCGGAGTATCTTTCGGCCCACTTTGAATCATCGCCGAGCCTGTAGAGCCGGTAAGTCGCCGCCCCTTCAAGGGGGGGCCAGGAAAGACCCACCGTTCTGTTGCCCGAAACGGCCCTAATGGAGGAAATTTCTGGGTAAAGGGCCAAAACCCTCTGCTCAAGCTGGTCGCCCGCCCATATTTCCAGATTTATGGAGCGCGTCTCCCTGTCGTCTATCGGCACGGGGAATTCGACCTTGTATTTGCCCTCGGGAATCAGAAGGGTTATCCCCTCCGGCCCGAGCTCTCGCGGCTTTAGAAGATACTGCTTCAACTTGTCGATCGACTTGCGGGCGGCTACATCCAGCCGACCCTCTTCGAGCGGGCTTATGCCGGCGGTGAAGTCCCTCAGGGGGGCCGCCGTGGAGATGCGCAGCCTGCCGGAGCCGGTCTCGTTGAGAAGGTAATCAAGGAGCGCGGCAGTCTTTTCGTTCTGCTTTCCGGTGCGGCCAAGTTCTTCTATGGCCATATAGGCTTCCGAATAACGGAAAACCCCTATGTAGGCCTTGGCTATGGCGGCTACGAAGCGCCCCTCCGTCTTGGCCCTCGCCGGATCCGTATCGCGGGCCTGCTCAAGAGCCTTGACCGCGTCGGAGGCGTAGGCCGACCCCTTTTCATTGAAAAACTCGCCCTTTTCGAGGAGGTTGTCGAATTCCGCCGCAAAAGAGAAGGTCGCGGCTAGAATAATTAGAAAAAACGCCAGGACTGATCTTCTATTCATCATTCCGCGCATGGCTGACACCTGTGGCAAGCTACTCTGTGGCCGGGACCAACGGTGGTGAGTTCAGGGGTCTGCTTGGCGCAAATTCCCGCGCCGCCCCCCGGAAAGGCGCAGCGGTGACGGAACGTGCACCCTTCTTTTGTCCTCTCCGGCGGTTTTCTGCCCTCATTGAGGTCAAGAACCGGCTTGGGATCGTAGGCGCTCTTCAGCAGCTCCCTTGAGTAGGGATGGCCCGGTCCTTCGCTGAAAAATACCGAAGCGGGGGCGTCCTCCACGATTCTGCCGTGAAGGAGGACTATTACGCGGGTGGAGAGGAACTTAACCAGCCGAAGGTCGTGGGAGATGAAAACCATCGTGCTCTTC
>SRXB01000027.1 GCA_009724975.1 bacterium
GGAAGTTGTGGCCGGTGTCGATCATCATGTCTAAAAGCGAGTTTTCGCCGAAACTTTCGCTGACGACGAACTTGATTCCTCCCTCGCTCAGGTTTTTTATCCTGCCGTGGACAAGCTGGGAGCCGTCGTCGGCGGTGTCGCGGATCCAGATGTTGGAATCAAGCGCAATCCGAAGCGTGTCTTTGCGTTTTTCCATAAGCTGCGCCATTTTTCCCCCCAAAGAATAAAATCGAGAGCGCAATATACAACAAAACATGTGAAAATATCCACGCAAAATCAGGCATATTTTTTTTGTCGCGGATGGCGCGGTTTGGTAGGCTGTAAAAATGGGAAACGGCGAAATGGGAACAGTGCTTTTTTTAGACCTTTCGGGCGGGGCGACCGTCGAGGGCCTTTCGGAGGCCCTTTCGGGCCTTTCGGAAGGCGACGCGGGCAAAACCGCCGGAAAGCCGCCTTTTGACGCGCCCAAAGTCCTTGCCGCGTCCGGCGTTCAAGACCCTTCCGGCGCTTTGGGCAAAATAGCGGCGCTTTTGTCCTGTTTCGATTCGGCAAAGATTTGGCGAAGCCCCTTTCCCCTCCCAAGGGGCGATTTTGGGGCGACCGCGCTTTTGATGGGCGAGCTGGTGGCCGGAAAGGCCGCCCAAATGGACCCTCTTTGCGTGGCGCTGATGAAAGAATTCGAGGTTTGCGAATCTTTCGGGCCCTTTACCTTCGAGAGGGCCTGCGGCTCCTCCCCTCGCGCCTATATTGGCCGCGCCGCTTTGGCGCAGGCCGAGCGGCTGACCGTACTTGAGGCTAATATCGACGATCTTTCGCCCGAGATAACCGCGACTCTAATTGATCTGACCATGAAGGCGGGTGCGCTCGACGCCTGGCTTGCCCCCGCGCTGATGAAAAAGGGCCGCCTTGCCTCCGTCTTTTCGGCTCTTTGCCCGAAGGGGGCGGTCGCGGAGGTGAGGGAGGCGGTTTTCAGGAACTCCTCCTCCATCGGCGTGCGCGAGTACGAGGTGAGCCGCCATTCGCTCGAAAGGCGGGTTGAGAGTGTTCAAACGCCGTGGGGCGAGGTGGGCGTTAAGGTCGCCTTTCGGGGCGGCGAGGTTTTGAACGTAGCGCCGGAATTTTCCGACGCGCTGGCCGTGAGCGGGCGCGCCGGCGTACCCGTCAAAATAGTTATGGCGGCGGCCACGGCGGCCGCTTTCGGGAAAACCGGCTGGAAGAAAGGGTGAAAACCGCGATATAGCGAACAACAGGGGGGACAAATGAAGAGGGGGACCATTCTTGACTGGCCGGACGAGGAACGGCCAAGGGAGAAGCTCATTTCCCGCGGGGCGGAGGCGCTCGGGCCCGCCGAGCTTCTGGCGATTCTGGTAAGGACCGGAAGCGGCGGTGGGCTTACGGCGGTTGACCTTGCGCGGGAGCTGTGGCTTCGGGCCGGCGAGAGCTGGGAGGGCCTCATAAGGATGAACGGGGCCGAGATAACAGCCGTCAAGGGGCTTGGACCCGCTAAGGCGGCGGCCATATGCGCCTCGCTTGAGATAGCGCGCAGGGCTTCGGCGTCGCCGCTGAAGGAGGGTGCCAGGGTCGGTTGCGGGCGCGACGTCTTCAACCATTTCAGGGGGCGGCTGGCGCACCTTGCGAAGGAAAACTTTTACTGCCTCCTCCTGGACGCCAAAAACAGGGTGCTGAGGGAGGAGCGGGTGAGCGAGGGTAGCCTGACCGAAACCATCGCCCACCCGAGAGAGGCCTACCGCGCGGCGGTCAGGGAAGCGGCGGCGGGGGTTGTTTTCGTCCACAACCACCCGGGCGCCAGCCCCAATCCGAGCGAGGAGGACGAGAGGCTTACCGAGAGGCTCGCAGAGGCGGGCCGCGTTTTGGGCATAAGATTTCTGGACCACGTGATAATTGCCGGAGCGGATTATTTCAGCTTTGCTGAACGCCGCCCGAAGATGGGAAAATCCGAATGAAGAAGACTTTATCTCTTGCCGCGGTTCTTTTCGCGGCCTCACTCTCCCTTGCGGCCACTGTAAGCGTTACCACGCCGCAGGTTTTCAACTCGCCGGAGCTTTCCGGCGCGGCTCCGGGCCTTCGCGCCGCGATAGCCAGCCGCCTTTTCGACCCCGCCCTTGAGGTTTCAACCTCCGATTCGCCGGCCTCGCCGCCGGAATGGGAGATAAAGACCTCCATAACCAACATAGGCGGGGCCTTCAGCATCGACGCCGAGCTGGCGCGGCCAGACGGCTCGCGGGCGGGGGAACGCGCCTTCGAGATGGCCGATTCCGCCGACAAGATAATGCCCGCCCTTTTGAAAATAGCCGAAAAGCTGAAGGCCAAAATCCTTGAAGGGGAAGCCGGAACGGGACGCGAACCCGCCGCAAGGAGGCCAGCCACCCCCACCGGCGGCAGGGTGACCGGTATAGACCTTTCGGCCTACAAGCTGGAGGGGCAGATAAGCGGCGAGGTCCTTTCCCTCATAGCCTCGGATCTGGATGGCGACGGCCAGGGCGAGCTTTTGGCGCTTTTGCGCGGGGGAGAGCTCGCGCTCATCGAGACAGCCCCCTCTTTCGCCGAGGTCTGGCGCAAGCCGCTTGAAATATCTTTCGACGCCGCCTGCGCCTCAGCCGGAGATATCGACAAGGACGGCAAGCTGGAGCTTTTCGTCACCGGCTCCAGGGAGGAGAACGTATATACGAGGGGCTTTAGGGTTGACGCCATGGGAGTGAAAGAGGCTGGCGATGAGGCGTGGGCCTTCATACGCCTTGGCGAACACTCCTCAAAGGGCGTGATTCTTTACGGGATTCCCTCGATAGGCGGCCTGGATGTTTTGGGCCCCAATCTCTACCAGTACAACTGGGATGGAGTCAAATTCACCCGTGGAGAGAAGATTCCCACTCCTGACGCGGTTTCGCCGGTAAACGTAGAGTGGCTGGAATCCTCCACCGGCCCCAAGATGCTCTCCCTTACCGACAGCGCCGGCCGCCTTCGCTTTTACGGCGAGGCGATGGAAAAGCTTTATTCCTCGGAAGACCCCTACAAGGGCGGTCGCGCCTATTTCGTCGGCAACCAGAGCCAGAACCAGCTCGGATTCATTTCCGCGCACATCGAGGTGAACACCCCCGCCGTATCCTTCGGCGGCCTTATCTACATGCACGACAACCTTGAGTCCGTAAGGCTCACCCGCAGCAATGATTACGAGAACAGCTCGCTGGTGGCGTTGCGCTGGGATGGCGTCACCCTCGCCAGGGTTTCCGAAAGCCCCAAATTCTCGGGTTTTTTCACGGCGCTCGCCCTTGACGGCAAAGCTGGCCGCATCTTCGGCTCCCTGGTGAAAACAAAAGGCATCCTGATCAAGGGGTACAATACCCAGATAATATCTTTCTGAAGATGTGAAACCGGTTTTGGCCTGCGGGGTTTGCCCCTTGACAGCGGGTGCCGGTTTCATATAAAAAAGCCATCCTTCGGCGGTGTAGCTCAGCTGGTTAGAGCATGCGGCTCATATCCGCAGTGTCCGGAGTTCAAGTCTCTGCACCGCCACCAAATTCAAAAGCCCGTCTGCATTGCAGGCGGGCTTTTTTACTTTCGGCGAAGGGTTCTTAGCTTCCGCTTATCACTTTAAGGGGCGTTTTGCCGCAGGTCATGGTCGCGGCGGAGGCGAAAAGGGGATCGCCGTCGATCTGGAGGAGGCCTTCTCGGCTTTTCAGGATGATTTTTTCGCACATTTTGCTGAAGCGTGGAGGGGGCGGGATTATTCCGCCGCTTGCGGCCGAGGCGAAGAGTCTCAACACCCTCGCCCTGCCGCCGCCGGTTCCCACCAGCTCGATTCCCCTTTCAAAAAGCGATACCTTTTCCCCTAGCCGGTAGGGGCCGCCGTACCATGCCATGCGAAGCGCCACCGCCTCCGACAGAATCGCGGTTTCGCCGTCGGCCAGGCAGGCAATCTCGCTTTTCACGGGTTTCAGTAGCCTTTTCATGAAGGAGAGTGCGTAAACGGACCTGCCGATTCTCTTTTTGAGCGAAAGGCTGGCCCCGTGGACGCTGTCGGCGTCGGGGCCCGCGGAGACGCCGATGAAAAAATAGCTCTCTTCCCCATTCGCCTCGCAAATCCCGGGATAAATCCCGCTTTCTTCTCCACGCGCCAGTATCTCAAGCGCCCTCGCCCCTTTGGGTATCTTCAGCGCCATCGCCACAAGGTTAATCGTCCCCAGAGGAATAAAGCCCATCGGGCCGTTGCCCTTTACCCCGAAGGCGACCTCGCGGAAGGTGCCGTCGCCGCCCACGGCAACGGGAATGAAGCCCTCTTCAGCCCCTTTTCGCGCAAGGGTCGTGGCGTCGCCCGGGCCTTTGGTGAAAACCGAGTCCGAGGCTGGGAAAAGGCGCGCCAAGTCGGCGGACTTCAGCCCTTTGGCTGAGCCGGAGGCGGGGTTTCGGATAAAGAGGAACCTTTTGCGGGCGCTCACTTTGCGAAAAATCTCCCCATTTGCTCAAGGGAGGCCACCATCGCCTTTTGGGATTCGCCAGTCGGCTTTGAAGGATGGTAATTGCCGTCGCGGTATTCGACCTCGCCGGTCGGAAGGACCACGGTGAAGAAATCCTCTCCCGCGAGGGCGAAGGAGTCCCACGAGCCTATCGTAACGAACTCGCGCGGGGTCTGGTCGAAGAGGGACTGGCCGTTGGAGTAGTCCGAAGGGGGATTTTTTACGCCGAAGATATCGCCTATTACTGTGGGGGCCACATCCTCGTGCGAGGTGAGCCGCTCCACCTCTATCGACCCCTTGCCCGGCCAGCGGACCATGAGCGGCACGCCCGCCTGAAAGCGCGAGAAGGAGCCGTTGTGGCCCCAAAAGCCCTGGCCGGAGTCGTTGAATTCCTCGCCGTGGTCGCCGGTTATGAAGACAATGGTGTTTTCGAGGAGCTTTTCCCTGCGCAGGGTTTCGATTACCTTGCCCACCTCGCCGTCAACGTAATTGTACGAGTTTTTCAGGCGGTTCAGGTAGGGTTCGGGGTCGGTGTCGGGGCCAAGGTCGAGGTGGTTGAGCTCCTTTGCGTAGTTGGGGTAGGGGAGCGGCTTGTCCTTTGGGAATTCGTAGGAGTGGGGGGAATCGTAAAAGAGGAAGGAGAAGAAGGGGGCGGTTGATTTTTCCGCCGCGAACTCCTCGAACCTTCGCGTTATCTCGCCATCGCGCTCCATCGCGCTCTCCCCCTTCACGGAGAGGGCGATTTTATCGCGTATCGAGGAGAAAACGGTGCGGTCGAACTCGGGGCTGGTAAGCGGCGCGCTGGCGAAGACCCCGAAGCGGTAGCCGAGCTTTTGCGCCTCGTCAATCATGAGCGCGGGTTTTTGCTCGGCGAGTATCTGGTGCCAGTAGTTTGCGTGTACGCCGTAAAAGAAGCCGAAGACGCCGAAACGGGTGGCGTTGCCGGAGCTTAAGTGGTTTTTGAAGTAGATTGATTCCTCGGCGAAGGCGTTTATGTTGGGTGTGGTGACCGGATCGACGCAGTCGGCCCGAAGGCTGTCCACCATCACCACGAGTATGTTGGGTTTTTGGCCGCCTTGCGGGGCTTGAAGGTCGGTTAGGGGGTATCTGAGCGAGCCGTCGCTTTTTAGCTTTACCCGCCCGTCATCGCTCTTTATCCCGATTTTAGACATCAGCTTCCTGGCGGTGAGGGGCTTAAAGAAGGGGAGGAAGCGCACCTGCCGAGTGATTCCCGATTCCCCGCCAGCGTCCGCCCAGACGTGAATGGCGTTGGCCGTGAAGAGAAGGAGAGCCAGCGCGATAAAAATTTTCTTGAAGGGGACCTTGGCGATGAAGGGTTTTGCGGCGGCGATGGCCAGCAGGCATTCACCGGCGATTACAACCATGACCTCTATGGCGATTACCGCCTTGGTCTTTGCGGAGAGGGGCAAAATCTCGCCAGCCGCGCCGCCTGTGAGAAGCTCAAGGACCATGCCGTTCAAATGGAAGCGGTAGAGGGCGAAAACCGCCGTATCCACGAGTATTGTTATTACAAGGAGGCAAAAGGAGGTGACGGAAAGGGCGGATACGGCCTTTTTATTCGGGTAAACCGCAACCATAAGGAGTGCTGGAAGGGCGGCGAGGAGCGAGAGGGTGAAGGCGTGCGCGGGAATTGAGAGGGCGAGGAAGAGTTTTGCCGAAAAGGTGTCGAGCGGGGGCATGGAGGGTATGTAGCGGGCGACGAGCGCCGCCATTACCAGGGAGTTCAGTAGCATGAAGCGAAAGAGCCACCAGAACGCCTCTTTCCTGCCGCCCTTTTTGCTGGTTTTCGCCATCTTTTCCCCTTCGGCGGCCATTTTGGGCCCGCCGGATGATGATTTGGTTAAACCGCCGCCGCCAAAGCTGGTATAAGGGTGGCGAGGGAGTTTTATTCATGGCCAAAGATAATTTCTTAACCGGATTTCTGAAAGGCAAAAAAAAACAAAGCCCCCTTTTGGAGCCGCTTCGCCTCGGCGGGGTAGCGCTCTGGAAGTTTTTGAGGGACGGCGGTGTTGTCCGCGCCTCTTCCCTCACCTACACCACCACCCTTAGCCTCGTCCCCTTCCTCATACTCTTTTTCTCCATAATAAAGGCTCTCGGAGCACAGCGCACCCTTGAGCCTTTGTTCCTGGATTATTTCGCCACCAACAACCGCCCGCTGGCCGAGAAGATAATCGGCTTCGTCGACAACACCAACGTCGGCGCTCTGGGGGTCTTCGGCTTTCTGGCCCTTTGCCTTACCGCAACCTCCCTGCTGGTTAGCGTGGAAAAAGCCTTCAACTCGATCTGGGGAGCCGCCTCGGGGCGCTCCTTTTTGAGGCGCGTCACCGATTACACCGCGATAATGGTGGCCTGCCCGCTTTTGCTTATTTTTTCCACGAGCGTCGTCACCACCGAGAAGGTCAGGGAGCTTTTCAACGCCGGAGTGGCCCGCCACGCCCTCTGGCTCTTTTTCGCCTTCGCCCCTTTTTTCGCCAAGTCGCTGGCCTTCGGCGCGGCTTACCTGATAATGCCCAACCGCCGCGTGAAATTCACCTCGGCTCTTTTGGGCGGCGTGGTTGCCGGGATAATGTGGCACATAGCCGAATGGGTTTACATCTCCCTCCAGATGAAGGTGGGGCGCTACGACGCCATTTACGGCGCGCTGGCCCAGCTTCCGCTCTTTCTCGTCTGGGTTTACCTCGGCTGGTGCGTGGTTCTTTACGGGGCCGAGCTGGCCTGCGTCTACGAACTACCCGGCAAGGGCCAGCACCTTCTGGACAAGGGGGAAGAGCTTTGGATGCCGCGCCCGGGGGCTTATTTGCCCGCCCTTAGGGAGATAGCGGCGAAATTCCACGGCGGGGAAATGATGCCGACGGCCCTTGAGCTTTTGGAGCGTTCGGGCCACAACCCTTCCGAGGGGATGAAGGTTTTGAACCTCCTAGCCTCCGAGGGTTTCCTCACCTTCACCGCCGACAATCCGCCGCGCCTTTTGCCCGCGCGCCATCCCGGGCGGGTCAGGATGGGGGAATTTATCGCCGCCTTTTCAAGGATGGAGGGCGAACCTCCTTTCTCAAAAGAATTTTCAGCCCAAACGGCCCAGTCTTTCATGGACCAGAGCTGGGAGGAGTGGGCTCTCTCGGCTAAGGACGGCTAAATGGAGCCGGTATGGCTTATCGATTGCGACAACACCCTCTACCCCTCGGGCAACGGCCTTTTCGACCGCGTCAACGCCCTCATAATAGATTACATGACCCACGTGGTGGGCATAGCTCCCGAAGCGGTGAACCCGCTTCGCATTGAATACTGGCGCGAATACGGCCTTACCATGGGGGGACTGGTTAGCCGCCACGGTGTCGACGCCGAGCACTATCTAAAATACGTCCACGAAGTGCCGATAGAGGAGTTTTTGAGCGAGGACAAGGGCTTAAGGGAGATGCTCTCCTCTTTGCCCGGCAAAAAGCACGTCTTCACCAACGCCACAACGGAGCACGCCAGGCGCGTAACCGACGCGCTGGGCATAACCGGAGTTTTCGACTCTTTCATGGACATACGCTTTTTCGACATGATTCCCAAGCCAAAGACCCACGGCTACCAAAAGGCCCTCTACCTCCTCGGCAAAAACCCCGAAGAGGTATGGTTCGTGGAGGACGACCTGATGAACGTGAAAACGGGCAACGACCTTGGGATGAAGACGGTGCTTGTGGGCAAAACTGGCGGGGCTGGGCAGCTTTCGATAGAAAAGATAGGCGATTTAGGGGCGCTTTGGAAAGGCGTCCGGCAAAACCGAGCCTAGGAACTCCCTGATTTTCCCCTCCTCCTGATCTTTCTCCGACCTTTTGACCAAAATACCCCCCAAAACCTTTATACCGCGCATCCAAAGGCTCGCCTTGACCGAGTGGAGGAAGGACTCTCCCCTCCACCCCCCGTAGGAGACGATTACTCCGGTGGGAGGGAATTTGAAGGTGGCGCGGGAGATGAACTTATTTACGACGGGGTTCGCCATCGTCCATTTGGGGAGGAAAAGGAGGGCGAGGTCGAAGCCCCGCATATCCTCGCCTATTTGCTTTATCGGGAACTTCATCGTCGGGAAGAGGGAAAGAAAGAGCCAGCCCGGGTAGGGTATCCCAAAGGCGGGCCGTATGCGGATAATCTTAGCCTCCACGCCGCCTTCGCGCAGTATTTCGGCGGTTTTCTCGCAAAGGCGCAGGGAGTTGCCGGTGCGCGAGTGGCAGATGAGGAGGGCGCGTCGCTTTTTCGAACTCATGACTCTTTCCGGAGGCTCCACCAGTAAAAGGCGGTGAGCATCATTGAGTGGGTTATCTCGCCGGAGAGGACTAGCGCCTCAACCGAAGCGGCGGGGCGAAGCTCAACCTTTATGTCTTCGCCGTCGTCGGGGTCTGGGGGCGCCTTCACCTCGCACCCAAGCGCGAGATAGGTGTGGAGGCGGTTGTTTTGCATGGCGGGCTGGGCGTCCAGGGTCCCCAGGTGGAGAAGTCTCTCGGGCGCGTAGCCCGTCTCCTCCAGAAGTTCCCGCGCGGCGGCCTCGCGGGGGTCCTCGCCCACGTCCACGGTGCCGCCAGGTATCTCAAGGGATGATTTGCCGACCCCATGGCGGAACTGGCGCACGAGGATTATCTCTTCGTCCTTCGTTAGCGCCACCACGTTGACCCAGTCGGGACACTCGATGACGAACGCCTCCATCTCCTTTTCGTTGCGGGGATTGACCACCGTGTCGCGCCTGAGAGTGAAGGAGCGGGTGGCCGAGAGGGTCTGCGAAGCGGTCTTCTTCCACTCCTCAGCCATTGTCGCCCCAGCGCCTTGAGAGGGAATTTTCCACGCCTAGCGCGTCCAGAAGGCGAGAAACGGTGTGGTTCACGATATCGTCGATGGTTTTCGGGCGGTGGTAAAAGGCAGGTATGGGCGGGATTATAGTTGCGCCAATATCGGCGGCTTTCACCAGAAGTTGCAGGTGGCCCTTGTGCAGCGGGGTCTCGCGCGGACACAAGATGAGCTTTCTGCCTTCTTTGAGGGTGACGTCGGCGGCGCGGGAGAGAAGGTCGGCGCAATAGGAGTTGGCGACGGCGGAGAGGGATTTCATGGAGCAGGGGACGATAGCCATCGCCTCCATTTTGAAGGAGCCGCTGGCAGGAGGGGCGGCGAGGTCTGCCGGGTTATGGCAAAAGTCCGCCAGTCCGGCGACCATTTCCGGCGTATAGTCGGTCTCGATCGCGAGGGTGGTCCTCGCGGCGGCGGTGAGGATGAGGTGCGTTTCGATGCCGCCCGCCTTTTTAAGCTCCTCAAGGAGCCTTATGCCGTAAATGGAGCCGCTCGCCCCAGTTATTCCAACTAAAATCCGCTTCATAAGCCCATGTTCCTCCTTTTGGGTAATAATACATTAAAACCCTCGCTTCGGTGAAGATATTGGGAGGGAAGGGGCCGTAGCATTGTGAAAAATAGTTTTTGAGAATACTATGGATAATGTTTGCACCATTTCCAATTATCGCCAGGAGGTGCCGATGCGAAATTCAGCCTTCGTAAAGCGGCTATGGGATGAACTGCCGGGCCTAGTGGCGTCGGGGGTCATCGACGGGGACGCCGCCGCCCGGCTTAGGCAACATTACGGCGAGCCGCCAGCCCGAGGGAATCTTTTGATGCTGGCTTTCAGCATTTTGGGGTCTCTCCTTATCGGCGGCGGCATCATTTTGCTAATAGCGCATAACTGGGACGATTTTTCAAAGCCAGTTCGGGCCGCTATCGGCCTCACTCCTTTAATTGCCTGCCAGGTGCTTGCTCTTTACGCGCTAAAAAGCGGCAAAAGGGAGGAGAGCTTGCCATGGAGCGAGGGTGTGGGTATTGCTTGGCACCTATCTGTTCCGACAGCGCTTGCGGTGGTCTCTCAAACATATAACCTCGGGGGCACCTTAAAGGATTTTCTTCTTGGGTGGTCTTTGCTCTCTCTTGCTGTTCCCTTTCTTTCAGGAAGCGCTGGAGCCGCTGTGCTATCGGTCATAGCAGGAATTTCTTGGCTATTCTCTTCTTCCGGACCTTTTTTTCTGCGGCAGGGCGAGGTTTCTCCAGCTTTGGGCATATACGGTTTTCTGGTGCTTTCCCAGATACCCATCTTCCTTAAGGTCTACCGTGAGGACCGTGAAGGAGCGCGCGTGGGTTGGATTAGCACGGCTTTTGCGGCGGCATTCCTTTTTGGAGTGGTTTTTAGCGCCGGAGACGCTGGCTTATTCGCGCCCCTCCTTCTGGCAACTTCGGCGGCGCTTTGGCGAATAACTACGGTTCGGCTTTTCGATCAGCATTCGCCATTCCCACAGAATCGCCTCAGAGCTTTTGGGGCGCCAATCGTTGCCTTGTGCATTTTCGTCTTCAGTTACGAGGAGGTGTGGATGGAAATGCTTGGCGGGGAGTTCAAAAGTTCCGTGGGGCTTTACGCGCTTTTTATCGCGGTGCTGGGTTTGTGGGGTTTTTTTGCTTTAAAAACCTTTCGGGAGGGGGATTGGGGGGAACTGGCTATCGGCGCATTGCCGATAGTGGTGCTTGCGGCAACTCTTGGTGCGCTGGCGGCGGGAGGCTTAGCCGGCGCGGTGGTGATAAACCTCTATGGCCTTTTGCTAGGCGTTTACTACATTGTTGCGGGAGCTAAGAATTCCAGCGTCAGTCTTGTGAATGGCGGTATGGCGCTGGTGGCTGTTTTGGCTTTCCTGCGTTTCGTGGATCTTTCGCAGGATATGATAACGCGCGGGGTAGTACTTATACTTCTCGGCGCAGGCTTTCTCGCCATTAACCGAAAAATTTCGGCGAAGTCGAGAGGGAGGGCGGTGTCATGAGGGGCGCGAAGGCAATTTTCTGGTGCGCGGTCGCCTTGGCGGTTATCCAGGTTGGCGTGATAGGCCAGCGGATAGCTGCTTATGAAAAGATTGTTTCCGAAGGCAAGGAATTTCGCTTTCGCACCGATGTAGTAGATCCCTATGACATTTTCAGGGGACGTTTCGTTTCAGTCTCACAAGAGAACCTCCGCATCGAGATCCGGCAGGAAGAGGTCAGGGACTATGATTACGGCTCCTTCTTCTATGGCCAGCTTAAAGTTGACGAAGAAGGATTCGCCAGCATCGCGTCTCTGTCCAAAGAACCTACCGGCGGCGACGAGTTGAAGGTCGAAGTCACATGGGCGGGGCCGGATTACGATTATTCGGGAGGCCAACAAAAGCTAAAGGGGTATTTCGTTAATATAAAGCCCCCCTTCGATCGCTATTACATTAAGGAAACGCTTGCGCCCGCCGCCGAGCGGGAGTACCGGGCACACGCCAAGGGGAGGGCGCATCTTTCGGTTCGCGTGCTGGGAGGCAAGGGGGTTTTGGAGGAGCTGTATATAGAGGGGGTCCCGGTAAAGAAATGGCTCGAATCGGTCGGGTCTGGAAGCTAGCAGCCCAAAGCGCTGGTCAGTTGGCGGCGCTTTCTGCGGCGGCCTGCTCGGGGCCGTAAATCTGGCGCTCGACGCCGCTGGGGTACTGCGCCTCTTCCTGAAGTTTTCCTGCTATCGTCTCAAGGCTCTCGGTGGGCATGTGGAGGTATCCGGCGAGGACGAACTCGTGGGTGCACCCTTCCACCCTCATTCTGCCTGGTTTTGAGCCCGGGACCATCAGGTCCACCGATATCTTCTTGCCGTCTATCTTCCTGAAGGCCTTGGCCTTGTGGCCCGGATAGTTGAAGTTCCCCTGCGAAACTATGATGTTGTCGCCCTCCACCGCCTCGACGAAGGCGACGTGTCCGAAGGGGTCGCGCTTTCTTTTCGTGGAGGCCTTGAAGACCACGATGTCTCCCACGCTGGGGGTCTGTTTCTTTTCAAGGTTTGAAACGCGGTCGAACCAGGTCTTGGCGTTGGTGCGGTCGCGGCGGGAAAATTCGAGTTTCACGCCGTGGTATTCGGCGAAGCGCCCGTCGGCGTACCAGGTGCAGTAGCCCTTGCCGCCTATGGGGAACCTGTTGGGGCTCCAGGTGCTTGGGACGGTTTTTTCCCTGCTGGCCTTTTTGGCCTTGGTCTTTGTTTTTTTCTTGGCCGTGGCCTTGGCGGTTTTTGGGGAGTCTTTCTTGAGCGCGACAGAGGCCTTGGCGGGCTCTGCCTTTGAAACCGCCTCTTTCGAAGGGGTTTTAGCGTCGGCCCCGGCCCTGGCGTCGGCGCAAAAAGCCACCGTGGCGCCGAAGGCGACAAGGAGCGGAATGATTATGAGAAGAGAGAGAAAATTCTTTTTCACGTCACATCCAAAAACGGGGCATTACCCTGACTCAAAGCAATAGTTTTTGAATACTACAAAATTAGTCATCCAATTTCCAGCCTTAATGGCCCAGGAATCAATTTTTAAAGACTTTCCTCCCCGCCGCCCGGGGTTGACAATTTCACCGCGCCTCCTTTAGTCTGTAAAAATCTCCGAGCGAAGCCGCCTCAACGCGAAACGCGCATGGCGGCCAGCCGAAGGGTGTGGGTGGAAACGCCCCCGCCTCCCGCGTTTGGAAAGGAGAAAAGCCTGGGACGTTTTTGCGCCCCATGAGGCCCTTTCCGCGCGGAAAGG
>SRXB01000573.1 GCA_009724975.1 bacterium
CGGCGATAAAAGAGGTCGCCGAAGGCTCCTTCAAGGCAAAAAACCCGCCCGAGATTCGCGGAGGAGGCTATGTGGCCGCCAGCCTTGAGGCGGCGCTCTGGGCTTTTCATAATTCCGGCAATTTTGGCGAGGGGGCGCTTTTGGCGGTGAACCTCGGCGACGACGCCGACACCACCGGCGCGGTTTACGGCATGCTGGCGGGGGCCTATTACGGAGCGGGCGGAATACCCGCCAAATGGCTGGAAACCCTTACGATGGGGGGTGAGATAGAGCAGATTGCCCGAAGGCTTCAAAAGGGGCCTTCTGTCGCCTAGGAACCAGCCGACACGGATTCAGTCTCCGAAAGTATCCAAAAGGGCCGCGCCAGTCAGGCGCTTTTCTTCTCTGCAACGCTCGCAAAAAAGTCCGCGCTTTTTATCGACGTCCCCAAGGCCCGCTAGCTCCTCAAGCGGCTTAAGCGAACCGTCGCCGTCAGGGGAGGAATCACTCCGGATGATTGCGCCGCATTTTGAGCAGGTTTTCAAATCACTGCACCCCCGCGATTCTTTTTGCGGCCTGCCAATCGCTTTCCGAAAGCGACCAGCGCAAGCTTTTTACTGTGTCCAACAGGGACGGACAAATTTCTACTTTTCCGCCGCGCTCTCTCGTGACGCATCCGTAGTTTTGCCCGGCGCTCGTCATTAGCGACCTCGCGGTGCCCTCCGGGTCCTTTGCCTTCACCACTTCTTTGATTATCCTTACCCACGCTCCGCGTTCGGGCGAAACTCCCATCC
>SRXB01000028.1 GCA_009724975.1 bacterium
GGCGGCGCCGGCGTAAAAACCGGCGTCGCTTTTCATAAGGCCAAAGCCTTCGGAGACAACGGACTTGAAGATACTCGTAATCCACGGTCCCAACCTCAACATGCTGGGAACCCGCGAGCCCGGACTCTACGGGTCGCTGACCCTTGAAAACGTGAATTCGGCGATTCTGAAAACCGCTCGCGAACTCGGGGCCGAAGCCGATTTTTTCCAGTCCAACGCCGAAGGCGCCCTTATAGACGCGGTTCAGGGTGCGCGGGGCCGCTACGACGGCATAGTCATCAACCCGGGCGGCTTCACCCACACCTCCGTGGCCCTTCGCGACGCCTTTTTGGCTTCCGGCGTGCCCTTCGTCGAAGCGCACATCTCAAATGTCCATGCCCGCGAACCCTTCCGCAAAATCTCCTACTTTTCCGACATCGCCCTAGGCGTGGTCTGCGGCCTCGGCGCGGAAAGCTATCTTTCGGCCCTGCGGGGGCTTGTTTTCAAGCTGGGGGCCGGAAAATAAGTGCCGCAAACCGAAAGTTTCAGAAGTTTTTGCGAAAATGGACTTGAAGCCGCCCGGAAAATCCTTAAAACAGAGGCGCTCGACGCCGTTTTAGTCTCCTCGCTCCCCAACATTAGAAGGCTTTGCGGCTACACCGGCTCAAACGGCCTTCTTTTAGTCTTCCAGTCCGACGCCTTCTTTTTCACCGATTCAAGATATTCCATTCAGGCCGCCGAAGAGACTTGCTGGGCCGAGATAAAAATCGAAAAAGCTCTTTACTCCGGAGCCGCTTCGCTGCTGCGGGAGAAAGGGGCCGAGCGGGTTGGCTTTGAGGGCTCCGCCCTTACCTTCGCCCAGCACGCCAGGCTTTGCGAATTGGCAAGCGGCGCGCAACTCCTCGATATCGGCGAAAAAATATCCGCAATAAGGAAGATAAAGGACCAATCCGAAATAATTAAAATGAAAGAGGCGGCGCGCCTTGCCGAGGAGGCCTTTTTTATCGCCAGAAAGCTGGTAAAATCAGGAAAAAGAGAAAGTGACGCCGCAAAAAGCTGGTACAAGGCCGTAGCCGAGCGCGGCGGCTCACCCTCTTTCGATCTCATCGTGGCCGGCGGGGCTAACGGGGCCAAACCCCATGCAAAGCCTTCCGGAAGGATTTTTGAAAAAGGGGATCTTGTCGTTTTTGACTTTGGGGTGACCCTTGACGGCTACGCCTCGGACGAGACCGTGACATTGCCGGTGGGCAGGGTGTCCGCGAGGAAAAAAGAAATTTATGAGGTGGTTCTTGATGCGCAAAGAGCCGCCATCGCGGCCATAAAAGCCGTTACGCCCTTATCAGAGGTTGACAAAGCCGCGCGCGCCGCGATAGAAAATAAAGGTTACGGTGATTATTTCGTCCACGGAACGGGACACGGCGTGGGACTTGAGATTCACGAGGCCCCGCAAGTCAACTCCCTCTCGACGGATACCGTCTCCACGGGGATGGTTTTTACCGTAGAACCCGGCATTTACCTCTCAGGTGAGCTGGGCGTGAGAATCGAGGACACCGTTATGGTTGTCGGGAGCGGGGTGGAATTCATAACTTCGCTGCCCAAGGAACTTTACTCTCTTTAATTGCGTTTGTGCCCTGGAGGGCCTTCATGAAGATACCCGAAAACCTGCTTTACCACCCCGAACACACTTGGGCCAGGGTAGAGGGCGGACTTTGCGTTGTCGGTATTACGGATTTCGCGCAGCAGGAGCTTGGCGACGTTATTTTCGTGGAACTTCCCGATGTAGGCAAAATGGTGAAAACCGGAGGGGTTTTCGGGTCGGTGGAGTCGGCTAAGTCGGTTTCGGACCTCTTTTCCCCCCTCTCCGGCGAGGTGGCGGAGGTCAATTCTGCGCTTCTGGATTCGCCCGAAATGATAAATGACGACCCCTATGGAGAAGGTTGGGTGATGAAAGTCAAATTTACCGAACCTCCATCAAAGGGCGCTTTGCTGGACAGCGAAGGGTACGCCGCCGCTTTGGCGGACAAGTAATACGGGGCGGGAGATGGCATTCGACAAAAGCAAAGTTGAAAAAAGGGCGCTTCAGTACCTCAGCAAGGGCTCTTACAGCAAGGCCGCCGCGGAGTATGAGCAGATAGCCCTTGCTGATCCAAAGGACATGAGGGCGCAGGCGAAACTGCTTGATCTTTACCTTCGTCTGGGCAAAAAGCAGGACGCCCTCGACAAGTGCAAGATAGTCGCCACCTATTACGTCAATCAGGGCTTCGTTCCAAGGGCGATAGCCGAGTGGAAGAAGACCGCCCGCATAGATCAGGACAATCCCGAGGTATTCAAAAACCTAGGCGAACTCTACCTTAAGCAAAAACTCTCCGGCGACGCCCTTGCTTCGTTCCAGCGCGCCGTGGCGCTTTACCGAAAGTCAATGATGATGGAGGAGGCGGGGGCCATCCTTCACCGAATGGACGAGATCGCCCCCAAAAACCCCTCCATCAAATTACTTTTAGCTGAACACTGCCTCATCCTGGAGGACATCACCGAGTTCAACGCCCACCTTGACGCCGCGATAAACCAGCTAAAGGAAGTGGGGCGCGGGGCAAAACTTTTGGGTTCCCTTGAGGCCTTATACAAAAAATACGAGCGACCCGAGATAATACGCCCGCTGGCCGAGCTTTACGTGAACATGGGCCAGCACGAAAAGGCCCTTGAGTTTATCCGCGAAGGGCTAGGCAGGCTCCCGGGCGACAGGGGACTTCGCCTTGACGCCATAAGCGCCCACATAGCGCTCAATAACGCCGATGAAGCCAGAAGAATGGCCCAGGAGCTATATGAGGAGAATCCGGAAGATATCTTCATCATGGAGCAATTGGCCCATTTCGCCGAACTAAAGGGCGACGCCGAGGATCAGGCCGCCTGGTACAGGAAGCTGGCCGAATCCTGCAAGGCGCAGGGCCAGGAGGTTAAGGCGGGGCAATATGAGCGCAAAGCCCATGAGCTTGCGCCGGAGGAGAAGGTCGCCGGCTTTGATTTCGAGGGCGGAGAGCTCGACAGCGTTCTTGACACCCTAGTCCTTACGGAGAAGACTGAAGAAGCCGCAATAAAGCCGCCGCGCGCCGAAGAGGTCGACATCGCCGATGGCGTAAAGGAGGCCGATCTCTATCTCAAATACGGCCTTGAAGACAAGGCGCGACAGAAACTTCAGGAGCTGGCGGAGATAAACCCCGAAAGCCTTGAGGTGCGCCAGCGCCTGCGCGACCTTTTCCACAGGCAGAACGACACCGCCTCCTGGGTTCGCGAGCAGCTGCTAATCGCCGGAATTTTCAAGTCGCTCGGCCAGTTTCCCGAGGCCAGGGGCGTCTACCAGGCCATCTTGGAAGAGGACCCGGGCAATACCGTCGCCGCCCAGGCGCTCGATCTCATGCGCCCGACCCAGCCAGCCCCGCCAAAGCCCAAAGCCAGCGGGAAGGGCGTCTTTCAGGACCTCATCGACGAGGTGGATTCCCTTGCCAACTCTGATCAGACCGGCGAGGCGGTGGAGATGCTTTTGCGGTTGCGCGAGCAGTTTCCCGACTCTCCCGACATCGAATCTCGCCTTGAAAAGCTTGGCTGGCAGGACCTTGACACCTTCCCCGGCGGCTTTTCTGTTGCTGGAATGACCACGGAATCGCAGATCGGCGAGCTGGAATATGACATGGCCTCGGCCATAGCCGGTTTCGAGGATGTGGAAATATCGGAGCTCGACGACATAGTCAAGGAATTCAAGGCCGGAGTCTCGGAAAAGCTCGAAGAGGACGATTACGACACCCACTACGACCTCGGCGTGGCCTACAAGGAGATGGGGCTTTTGGACGAGGCGGTCAATGAGTTCCAGATGGCCGCACGCGGGGTTGAAAAGGCCAAGGACGCCTATGCCTCCATGGCGATGATCTTCCGGGACACCGGACAGCTTCCTCAGGCCCGTAACGCCCTGAATCTGGCCCTCTCCGCGGCGACCAAGAGCAAGGAAGACCGCGCCGCGGTTCTCTACGAGCTCGGCTCCCTTTGCGAGGAGATGAACGAGCCTCGGGACGCCCTTGCCTGTTTCAAGCAGGCGGCCGCCTTGAATCCGGGCCACCGCAACGTTCTGGAGAGGGTAGAGGCGTTGAAGTCCATGCTCGGCGCATGATCCTGTACACTCTCTCGGGCCTTTCCCGGGACCCTTTTTCCTCCACCTACGACGAAGAACTTTACGCGGAACTTCCCCAAAGGAAGGATGCGCTAGAAACGGCCCTTGACGCGCTGATGGCGGGCAAGGGCGTTTTTATTGAGGGCCCCGAGGGCTCGGGACGGGAGTGGTTTTCCGGAAGGGTTCTCCTTGAGGCCGCCAGGCGCGGCAAAACAGTCCTTTCGGCAAGGGGCGAATTCCCGCCTGACACCAGGGCGCTTCTCTCCTCGCTCCTCCTTCATGCTTCCACCGAAAATGTACGGGTCGAGGTTCCCCAGCTCGCAGAAAAACTTTACACGAAGCTTTTGCGAAAATTCTGGCAAAACGGCCCCGTGGTCATATCTCCCGCCTCGCGGCCCCTTTGCGGCGGCGAAGCGCTGGAAGAGGTCCGGCACCTTGGCTCGGCAAGGATAAAAGGCGCCCCCCTCGCTCTTTTCGTCATCGCCGGGAACGGGCCCTCGCCGCTTCAATTCCTCCAAACAATAGCTCTTGAGCCCTTCACTTTCGCGGAAAAGGAAAAAATCTTACGGCACCGGCTCCGTGTTTGCGGCAACGGCCTTGCCTTGGAGGATTCCGCCATCCAATGGGCCTGTCGGGGCGCAGAAAGCCTTGCCGACTCCATCGCCCTTGCCCGAATCGCCCTTTGCAGGGCGGCTTTCGAGAAAGGGCCTCCCGCGTCTGCGGCAAAAGAACAAAAAGATTCGCCAGCCCCCCTCTTCTCCGAGGAGCAGGTTTCCGAGGTCTCCCGGCTCCTCGCCTCAATTTCGCTTCCCAAAAGCTGACAGCATTCATTTTGACTGGCGGGTCGCGCGGTGTTAGCATTAACCGTTTGATGGCCGACCGGCCAGATTCGCCCATATTTCACCGGCAAAATCCGGGAGATGGATAATGATTGGATCAATCCTCAAAAAAGTTTTCGGAACCAAAAACGAACGCGAACTTAAGCGCTACCAGGCGATTGTAGATAAAACCAACAGCTTCGAGCCCGCCATCAAAGCTCTTTCCGACGAAGCCCTGAGGGCGAAGACCGGTGAATTCAAGGAGCGCCTCTCGCGAGGGGAGAGCCTTGAGGAGCTAATGGGGGAAGCCTTCGCCGTGGTGCGCGAGGCGTCCCGCCGCACCACCGGCATGAGGCACTTCGACTGCCAGATAATAGGCGGCGCGGCGCTTCACGAGGGCAAGATAGCCGAGATGAAGACGGGCGAGGGAAAGACGGTCGTCGCAACCCTGGCTGCCTATTTGAACGCCCTTACCGGCAAGGGCGTGCACATCGTCACCGTCAACGATTACCTCGCAAGGCGCGATTCCGAATGGATGGGAGTAATCTATAAATTCCTCGGCCTCTCGGTCGGCGTCGTCACCCACGGCATAGGGGACGAAGAGCGGCGGGCGGCCTACGCGGCTGACGTTGTTTACGGCAACAACAACGAATTCGGCTTTGATTTCATGCGCGACAACATGAAATACAGCCTGGCCGACTTCGCCCAGCGAGGATACTACCTTGCGATAGTCGACGAGGTGGACTCGATTCTTATCGACGAAGCAAGAACCCCCCTAATCATCTCCGGCCCCTCCGAAGATTCGACCGACAAGTATTATGTTATAAACAAGCTCATTCCCCACCTCAAAAAGTCCGAGGCCGAGGACAAAAAAGACGGCGATTTCTCCGTGGACGAGAAGGAAAAGGCGGTAATCCTCTCCGAGGCCGGCGTCGAGAAGATAGAAAAGCTCCTTCGCATACAAAACCTTTACGACCCGCGCAACATCGAGATACTCCACCACGTGAACCAGGCGCTGAAGGCCCACAACCTCTTCACCCGAGACGTTGATTACGTCATGAAGGACGGCGAGGTCGTAATCGTCGATGAGTTCACGGGCCGCCTCATGCCCGGCAGGCGCTGGGGAGACGGCCTGCACCAGGCGGTGGAGGCGAAGGAGGGGGTGAAGATAGCCAGCGAGAACCAGACCCTGGCATCCATAACCTTCCAGAATTACTTCAGGATGTATGAAAAGCTCTCTGGCATGACTGGAACCGCCGAAACCGAGGCGACGGAGTTCATGGAGACCTACGGCCTTGAGGTCGTCTGCATTCCGCCCAACATGCCGATGGTGAGAATAGACCACACCGACGTCGTTTATCTGACCAAGAAGGAAAAATACGACGCGGTGATAAACGAGATAATCGAACTGCACCAAAAGGGCCAGCCGGTCCTCGTCGGAACCATCTCGATACAGGATTCAGAGCGCATATCTCAGCTTTTGAAGAAAAAGAGCGTGCCTCACCACGTCCTCAACGCCAAGCACCACGACAAGGAAGCCGAGATAATCGCCCAGGCCGGCCGCAAGGGCGCCGTAACAATCTCCACCAACATGGCGGGCCGAGGCACCGACATCGTCCTTGGCGGAAACCCCGTCTTCATGGCGCGAAGCGAGGTGGGAGAGGGTGCCGATGCCGAAAAATTCGAGGCGGCGCTGGCAAAGCACCAGGGGAAGTGCAAGATAGAGCACGAAGAGGTGGTCAAGGCGGGGGGCCTCCACATCCTCGGCACCGAGCGCCACGAATCGCGCCGCATAGACAACCAGCTGCGCGGTCGTTCGGGACGCCAGGGCGATCCCGGGTCCAGCCGCTTTTACCTGAGCCTTGAAGACGACCTCATGCGCATCTTCGGCTCCGAGAAGATAAGCGGACTTCTCTCCAAGCTCGGGCTCAAGGACGGCGAGGACATCCAGCATCCGTGGATTTCAAAAGCGATAGAGAACGCCCAGCGCAAGGTGGAAGGGCACAACTACGACATACGCAAACACCTTCTTGAATACGACGATGTGATGAAGCGCCAGCGCGAGGCCATTTACTCGTGGAGGCGCGAGGTGCTCGGCTCAACGGATCTGGGCGGCCACGTAAAGGAGATTGCCGGCGGCGTCATCGACGATGTGGCGGGCTCCAAGTGTCCCGCAACGGAAGACCCGTCGCGGTGGGATATCGACGGCCTCAGAGACTTCATGTTAAAGCAGTTCAACATGGAGCTCAAAGAGGACGACGCTACCCTCATGGCCCTAAAGGAAACTCTCTCCGACCGCCTTTTCGAGATTGTCTGCGTCCGCTACGACCAGCGCCTCGCCGAGTTCGGCTCCCACGCGGGTGCCCTGCAAAGGTATATTCTTCTCCATAACATCGACAACGGCTGGAAGGATCACCTTTTGGGGATGGATCACCTCAAATCCGGCATAGGCCTTAGGGGTTACGCACAGGAGAACCCCCTTACCGTCTACAAGCGCGAGGGCTACCAGATGTTTTTGGACGCGCGCGCCAGGATGGAGGAGACCTCCCTTGAGCAGCTTTTCCGCGTCCAGCTGGCCAAGGATGAGGCTGAAGCAGGAGGCGAGGGGGCCAAGGTCGAGGAGCCGGCGCTTGAAGCGGGCGGCGGGGCGGATAACCTTAAGGCCGCCGATGCCCCGAGGGCCGGGCGCAACGACCCATGCCCCTGCGGCAGCGGCAAGAAATACAAAAAGTGCTGCGGAAGGAGCCAGGGATTCGAATGATGCCCAAGGGATTCAAATTCGCCGCCGTGAAGGCGGGGATAAAATATAAAGACCGCCTTGACGTAGGACTGGTTTATTGCGACTCCCCCGCAACGGCGGCGGGCGTTTTCACCAAAAACACCGTTGTCGCCGCGCCGGTGGTGGTCTCACGGGAGCGCATAAAATCGGGGCGCGCGCGGGCCATACTGGTCAACGCGGGCAACGCCAACGCTTGCACCGGCGAAGCCGGCCTTTTGGCCGCGAAAAAAACCACCGCCACACTCGCCGCAGAGCTTGGCATTTCGCCGGAAGAGGTTCTGGTCTGCTCTACGGGGGTAATAGGCGCCCCCCTGCCGGTGGAGAAGATAGAGAACGCCTGCGCGCCCCTTCGTGAAGCTCTTGTTGGCGAGATAACCGACTTTGCTGCCTCCATCATGACCACCGACCTCATCCCCAAAGTCTCGCGCAGAACCTTTTCGGTGGGCGGCGAAGTGGTGACGGTGGTCGGCGCGGCCAAGGGTTCAGGTATGATAAAGCCCGATATGGCGACGATGCTCGGCTTTATCGTCACCGACCTCAAAATAGGCCAGCCGCTTTTGCAGAAAATTCTTTCCAGAAGCGCCGAGCTTACCTTCAACCGCATAACGGTCGATGGCGACACCTCCACCAACGACACCGTCCTCTTGCTGGCCAGCGGCCAGAGCGGCGCGCCCGAGGCGGAAAAATCCCGCGAGACGGAGGAGCTTTTCACCAAGGCCCTGACCGAGGTCTGTGGTGAACTTGCCCGCCTCATAGTTAAGGACGGCGAGGGGGCTACCAAGCTGGTCGACGTTAAGGTCGTGGGCGCGGCGGGCGAGGAAGAGGCCAAGAAAATCGCCTTCACCATCGCCGAAAGCCCGCTGGTCAAAACCGCCCTTCACGGCGAGGACCCAAACTGGGGGCGCATAGCGGGGGCGATGGGCAGAAGCGGTCATTTTAGCGGCGGCCTCTTCAACATCTTCATCGACGAGGTGCAGATAGTTAAAGACGGCTTCGCCGTAGGCCCCGAGGCCGAGAAGATGGCCCACGGGATAATGACCGGCCCCGAATACTCCATAAAAGTGGAAATTTTCGAGGGAAGCGGCGAGGCGACAGTCACCACCTGCGATTTTTCCGCCAATTACGTCAGCATCAACGCGAATTACCGCTCCTGATAAGAGGGAAGATAGATGGAAAAGAAGGTTCTGGAATTTTTCAAGCTTTTCGCCGACAGCCCAAGCCCCTCCGGCTATGAGCAGCCCGCCCAGCGCAAGTGGCGCGAATACGTAAAGCCCCACGCCGACAGAATCGATTCGGACGTCATGGGCAACACCTGGGGGGTTATCGAGGGCAAGAAGGGCCCCAAGGTTATGCTGGCGGGCCACGCCGACGAAGTCGGGCTTATGGTTAAATATATAGATGACACCGGCTTTCTCTTCTTCTGCCCCATCGGCGGCATCGACGCCCACCTCCTTCCCGGCAAGCGCGTTAACATCCACGGCGCGGGCGGTGTGGTCAAGGGGGTGATAGGAAGAAAGCCGATACACCTTCTTGAGGCCGAGGAGCGCACCAAGGTCGCCAAGATAAAGGACCTCGCCATCGACATCGGCGCCGAAACCAAAGAGGCCGCCGAGAAGGTCGTCGCGGTCGGCGACGCAGTAACTTTCGCCGACGGGGTCGAACACCTTCTTGGCGACAAGGTGATGGGGCGAGGCTTTGACGACAAGGCGGGCTCGCTGGTCGTAGCCGAGGCCCTTCGCCGCATAGCCAAGGAAAAGAAGAAGCTAGCCTGCTCGGTCTACGGCGTTTCGACGGTACAGGAGGAGCTCGGTCTTCGCGGGGCGACCACCAGCGCCTTCGGCATCGACCCCGAGGTGGGGATCTGCATCGACGTCACCTTCGCCACCGACCACCCTGGCAGCGACAAAAAATCCTCCGGCGACATTCGCCTTGGCAGGGGCCCGGTAATCTCAAGAGGAGCCAACATCAACCCTCGCCTCTTCGAGCTGGCGGTGGAGACTGCAAAGAAGCATAAAATCCCTTACCAGATCGACGGCGCGCCCCGCGCCACCGGCACCGACGCAAACGTAATGCAGCTAAACCGCTCCGGCGTGGCGACGGTGCTCATCTCCGTACCTCTTCGCTACATGCACACCTCGGCGGAGGTAATCTCCCTCTCCGACGCCGAGAATACCGCCGAGCTGGTGGCGAGGCTGGCGCTGGCGGTGAACCCGAAAATCTCCTTCAAGCCCGAGTGAAGAAGGGGAATTGAGGCTTTAGGATGGCGAAACCGGCTCCCGAGGGAGGGATAAAGATAGTCTGCACCAACAAGAAGGTCTGGCGCGACTACTCCATCGAAGACACCTGGGAGGCGGGGCTTGTCCTTTGGGGAAATGAGGTTAAAAGCCTTCGTGATTCCAAGGCCAACCTTACCGACGCCTACGTGGAATTCCGCGAGGGCGAGGCGTGGGTCACCGGCCTCCACATCTCGCCCTACTCCCACACCCGCATGGAATACCAGGACCCCGACCGCGCCAGAAAGCTCCTTTTAAAAGGCGAGGAGATAAGAAAGCTCGCCATAAAGGTCAACGAGCGCGGCTACGCCCTCTTGCCGCTTAAAATCTACTTCAAGCGCGGCAAGGCCAAGATGGAGATAGGGCTCGGCAAGGGCAAGAAGCTTTACGACAAACGCGAGGACATCAAGAAAAAAGACGCCGAGCGCGAAATGGACAGGGAGACGCGGGGCCGGGGACGGGATTAGCTCCTTAGGAGTACGCTACCATGAACAAAAAAGCCCATCCTTTTCGGATGGGCTTTTTAATTTAACCCCAAAGCCTCACGGCTTCTCTTTCTCTTTGGGTTGCTCGATTACGTCGAAGGTGACGCGCAGGATTTTGGTTTCGCCGCCGCGAAGGACGGTGACGCTCCCCTCCTGCCCTTTCTTTTTGCCCTGAATTTCATAGCTGAGGTCGAAAACCTCTTTGATTTCCGCGCCGTCGATGGAGGTTATAACGTCCTCCGCCGCAATTCCGGCCTTTTGCGCCGTGGAGCCGTCCATGACCTTGTTGACCTTCACCCCCACCGGTTCGGTCGAGTCCTGTATCATCACGCCGAGCATGATTTTCTCGTCCGCGAGGTCTTTGTAGGTGACGGGCCAGATGAAATCGGCGGTGCGAAGGGGAAGCGAGGGCGGGTCGACATCCATGAGGCGGTCTTTTTTCTCCTCGGGGTACTGGACTATGACCGGCTCGACGATGGCGTAGGGCTCAGGGACGCGCCTAAAGACCCTGCGCGGTATGCCGAAGCCGTAGCGGACGTGGTTCCCGCCCGCCAATATCACTATTTTTTTGCCCGGATTGGCCGTGAGGAATCTCGCGGCGGAGTCGGCCATCGTCTCGTCCCACTTCAGCTGGCCCAGGAGGAATGTTCTCTTCACGTCGGGCCCCATCTCGCCGTGGCCGGCGAAGAAGGAGTCTATGTAGGCCTCGTAGTAGGGGTCGTTTTCGTCTATCTCAACTTCCGGCTCGGACGGCGGTGCGGGTTTGGCCTCCTCGGCCTTTTTTTCCACCGGCGCGTGGCCCGCGGGCAGTTCTCCCATAGGCTTTTTGCTTTTTTCGCGGTTGAGCGCGACCAGGGGGATTTTTTTCTCTCGTACGAAGCCGAGGATTTCCTTGTAATACTCGTATTGCCCCCAGCTTTTGGTCCACTCCCTCAAAAAATCCTTTTCGGAGAGTTCGCCGCTGGACCACTTGGTGGCCGCTTCCTGGTAGGGAAGGCGGAGCATCTCCATGCCCAGGGCGATCTGCCCGGGGAATTTATCGTAGAGGCCTTTGAGGATTTTGAGCTGGGCGGCGTGGTCGTTGACCGAGTCGTGGGCCTCGCCGATGTAAATCACGTTAAAGCGCGAGAGGTAATCCACTAGTTCGGCTTCGGTGAAGGTCCTGCCGGTGGCAAGGTGGACTATTTCGTTTTCTTTCAGCTCGCCCAGGTTGAAGTAGGGGGAGTTGAAGTCGCCCTTGACCTCTTGCGAGGCGCAACCCGCGATGAAAAACAGTGGCAGGGCAATAAGGGCAAGTGAAAATATCGCTCGCATCGTCTCTCCCGAATTGAATTAATTTTGGCTTTGGGGTTTTCGGGCCTTCAATATTTCGGAAAGCAATATGAGGCCCACGCCCACGCAAATTGCGCTGTCCGCTACGTTGAAGGCGGGCCATTGCCAGCTTTTGTAATAGACCAGGAGAAAATCGACCACCGCGCCGTAGCGTATGCGGTCAACCAGATTTCCCAGCGCCCCGCCCATTATTAGGCCAAGGTAGAGGGGGATTTTTTTCTCGCCCTCCTCCTGCCCTTTGACCATCCAGACCATTAGGGCCATTGCCGCAATGGAGATGCCGACCAAAAGCGGGACCCGCACCGCTCCCGCGTTGGAGAGTATGCTGAAGGCCGCGCCGGTGTTTTTGACGTATGTAAGAGAGAAAAAGTTCGGGATTACGGGGACCATGCCGTAAAGCTCAAGGCGGGCCTCGACCAGCCATTTTGTGAAAAGGTCGAGCCCCGCCGTTAAAGCCGTGACAAGGGCGAAGATTTTGTATTTCGTCATTAAGCCAGATGCCCCGCGCAACGGGAGCAGGCCTCGGGGTGCTCCGCCGACTGCCCTACCGTCACGGAATAGTTCCAGCAGCGCTGGCATTTTTGGCCGTCGGCCTTCGTCACGTCAACCCCAAGCCCCGGAAGGGAATCGTCGGTGATTGCGCCGCCGGTCCCCTCCACAAGTTCGACCTGGCTGACGATGAAGAGGAAGGGAAGCTCGTCGGCGTAAGGCGCGAGGAAGTCTTCCCAGCGGGTGTTGACCCTGAGGATTATCTTGGCGTCGAGGGAGTGGCCTATCTCTTTTTTGGCGCGTGATTCCTCGGCGGCCTTGGTGACGAGCTTTCTTATGTCGCGAAGGAGCTGCCACCTCTCTGCCAGCTCGTCGCAAAGGTCGCCCGTCTCGGGCAGGGGGAAGGAGGCTACGTGGACCGAACCGGTCTTGCCCGGGATGTAGCGCCACACCTCGTCGGCGGTGAAGGCCAGTATGGGGGCCATCATGCGCGTCATCTTCTCTAGAATCTCGTAAAGGACCGTCTGTGCGGCGCGCCTGCCAAGGCTCTTTTTGGGGAAGGTGTAGATGCGGTCTTTCAGTATGTCGAGGTAGAAGGCCGACAGATCCACCGAGCAGTAATTGTGCAGGCGGTGGAAGATGACGTGGAACTGGTATTCGTCGTAGGCGCGGCCAGTGCG
>SRXB01000574.1 GCA_009724975.1 bacterium
ACAATCCAGCCACCGGCTGGGATGCACGCCTCCGCCACCGGCAACCTCGCCAAGGTCGAGGAAGGGGTCGAGACGAAGACCAGCGTACCCACGACCAATTCCCTGAAAATCACCAAAGCCGACGCGGGCGGCGTCTACACCCTCAAATACATCAAGGAACCCCCCTGCGCGGTCGACCCCTTCACCTTCGGCCCCGACATCACCTATAACGACCCCGACGACCCCGCCCTTAAAAACGCGGCGATGCCGTCGATAACTCTTACGCCAACCCTGCAGGCCGCCGCTCCCGCCGCCACCTTCCCGGTCAGCCTCCCCACCTGCCGCACCTGCACGCTAGTGGCCGCGGCCGATGCCGTAACCACCTGCGAAGGCTACGCCGAAGTAACCGTGGGCGGCTGCGATTTCGCCAACAAACAAATACTCCTCACCGCCACCGGCGGCGTAGGGCCCTACTGGGTAGACCCAACCACCCACCTGCCCCTCGGCGGAACCTATTCGACGACCACAATCGTAACCACTGACGCCACCGGCTACGCCAAGGCGGTAATCGCCATAGGCAACACCCCCTCGGGGCAAAACATAACAATTACCGCAGGCTCCAAGGTAGGCGAAACCCCCCCGTGGACCTGCGAAAACACGGCCAACATAGCCGTATCCAACAAGTGCAAGGACTTCAGGATCTATTACAAGTCCGAACTCGGCAACCAGGACATCATAAGCGGCGGCAAATACTGCGCCCAGCTCCTCGGCACCATCTACTTCCAGAT
>SRXB01000246.1 GCA_009724975.1 bacterium
GCCGGAGGGAAGGCCGGTAGCGCTGTAGGCAAGAACGTCGCCGTCGATATCGGTGGCGGAGACGGTAAAGCTAAGGAGAGAGTTTTCGCTTATGTTCTTGGCCCCGATTGAGGCGAGCACCGGAGCGTCGTTTGCCCCAGTGACGGTTATGGAGACGGTAGCCGCAGTTGAATCGGCTGCGCCGTCGTTAACCTTGAAGGTAAAGCTGTCCGCGCCGTTGTAGTTGGCCGCCGGTGTGTAGGTCACGCTTGGCGCGGTGCCGGTCAACGTGCCGTGGGCGGGCTGGGCGACTATCGCATAGGTCAGCGTCGTACCCGAATCCACGTCGGTCCCGGCAAGGGTTATCGCCTTGGCGGTATCCTCGGCTGTAGTCACCGACTGCGCGGTGGCAACCGGAGCGTCGTTTGCACCAGTGACGGTTATGGAGACGGTAGCGGCAGTTGAATCGGCTGCGCCGTCGTTAACCTTGAAGGTGAAACTGTCCGCGCCGTTATAGTTGGCCGCCGGTGTGTAGGTCACGCTTGGCGCGGTGCCGGTCAACGTGCCGTGGGCGGGCTGGGCGACTATCGCATAGGTCAGCGTCGTACCCGAATCCACGTCGGTTCCAGCAAGGGTTATCGCCTTGGCGGTATCCTCGGCGGTGGTCACCGACTGCGCGGTGGCAACCGGAGCGTCGTTTACGTTTTTAACAGTTATGGAAAAGGCGGGCAAGCTGGCCGAAGCGTGCGAGGAATCCTCTACCGAGATAACTATGTTGGAGTAAGTCCCGACGTCGGAATTCGACGGGGTCCCGCTAAGAGTGCCGGTAGTTGTATTGAAGGTAGCCCAGGAGGGGGGCATTGCAATGGAGAAGTTCTTCGTATCGCCTGCGTCGGGGTCCGAAGCAGTTGGGGTGAAGGAATAGGTCGCGTCTTCATTCACCGAAGTAGCCGGAATTCCGGATATCGTCGGCGGCTGGTTGAATTCGTTTACTGTTATCAATACCGTTTCCGAATCCGAGAGCGAGCCGTCGGAAGCCGTGAAGGAGACGTTGTAATTGCCGCTCTTGCCCGCTTCCGGTATCCAGCTAAAAACGCCTCCGGAGAAGGTCGCGTCGGCTGGCAGAGCTCCCGAAGAAACGGATACGGAATCCCCATCGGGATCAGATGCCGAAACGCCGAAGGAGAGGAGAGATCCGGCCACCACGGATTTGGCTCCGATGGCGCTCAAGACCGGCGGCCTGTTGACGTTAGTCACCGATACGGATATCGCCTCTTCATCGAAAGCTGAGCCGTCGGTAGCCCTGAAGGTGAAGGAATAATCGCCCGACATGGCGTAATCCGGCGAGAAAGTGAAGGTGGAGCCGGATATTGACGCCCCCTCAACAGAAGGCGTGAAGGTGAACGCCAGTTGCGTGCCGTCAGGGTCGGAGCCTGCAAGGGTTATCGAAAGGAGATGGCCTTCTTCAACGCTACGGTTCCCTATTGGTTCGAGAACCGGCGCGCGGTTCACGTTGCTAACCGCTATCGAAACGGTCTGGTCTGCGTAGAGAGAACCGTCAGAAGCCCTGAAGGTGACCGAGTAGTTTCCAGCTTGGTTGTATCCGGGCGTCCACGAGAACTGGCCATTGTTGAAAACTGCGCCGGACGGAAGCGCGGTCGTGGCCGTTAGGGTGACGGCTGTGCCGTCAGGATCGCTGCAAATAGGATTGATGGTCAGGCTCTCGCCCTCGGCGATGGCCTTGTCGCCGATCGCCGCCATGGAAGGAGTCCTGTTTGTGTTGGTCACCGTAATGGAGACGGTCTCCTCGACAAAATTGACCCCGTCGTCGGCCCTGAAGGTAACGGAATAACTGCCGGACGAGTTGTAATCGGGAGCCCAACTGAAGGTTCCTCCCGTGAAGGCGGCTCCGGCGGGAAGCGCCCCCTCGGCGGTAATGGTCACGCTGCCGCTCTCGGGGTCGGTGGCTGATGGAGTAATGGAAAGGGTCGCCCCTTCCGCGATTGATTTTGGACCTATGGCGCCAAGCACCGGCGGCAGGTTCACTGTGAAGACAAGGGTAGTGACGGCGCTGGAATTGCCCGCCAGATCCTTGGCGAAAAATTTAAGCGTGGTGGTCGAGCCGATATCCAGCGAAGTGGAGTAAACCGCCGACGTTGCGGTGGGCTCGCTGTTATTGGTCGTGTAGTAAATGCTCTGGCAGCCCAGGCCCGTCCCGTCGGAACAGGTTAGATCAAGGGCGAACGGGGCCGAGTAGTCGCCGGTAGAGTAGTTGGAGGTGACGGTGGGGGGCGTGGTGTCGGCGGCCACCGCCTCGGGGTCGAGCGCTATGTTGAGGTCTATCGTATCGCCTGCGGTCGAGAACTGGACTCCTGTGATCGTCGCGGTCTTGAAGCCAGCGGCGGATACCGTAATGGTGGAGGCGGAGGTCAGTATCGACGAGAGGTAAAAGCCGCCCGGCGCGGAAGTCTGCGGCGTGGACTCGGCGGTGGAAGTTATCGTAGCGCCCGCAATCGGCTGCCCCGATACGGAATTGTAGAGCAGGCCGGAAAGATAGGTTGAAGTCAGGCCGTTGGTGTTGTTGCAGGTGAAGGAGAGGTAGCTTTCGATAGAGCGCGTCTTGCCGCCGTAAATGTCCCAGGCCCAGACCCTCCAGTAATAAGTCATCCCGTCGACCAGCCCCGCCGTGATGTTCACCGCGTGGAAGGGCGCATGCAACTCCTCTTTTTTGTAAACGATATTGGAGAAGGAGGGGTCGGTGGATATTTCCACTGAATAGGTCACGGGGTCGCCGTTGGGATCGGTGGTCGGCTTCCATCTGAGCGCCATCGTGGTTTTTATCGAACTGCCGTTCTCGGGCGAAGTGAGGTTGAAACCGGTCTGGCTGGGCGGATTGTTGTTGCCGTTGTCCTTATAGACTATGGCGCGAACCATGGGAGATATCTCGAAGGTGTCGGGGTCATGCGCGAAGAAGAAAAGCTCGTACTTGCCAGGCGCCGAGAACCCGCCGTAGGCTTTTTGCCACTGCACGGCCCCCGTGTTCACAGGCTCAAGGTCTGTCCTGTCGGTGTTGACGAAGAGCTGCGAGTTTCCGCCCGAGCCGGTCAGCGTAAGGGAGGGGCTTCTTATCTCGACCCTGGTGTAATCGACGGAATTGGGGTCGTTTATCGTGGCCCAAAGGGTAAGAGTGGAGGTTGAGGAGTCGAGCACCGTGGTCGGCATAACCGAAACCACCTCGGCGGGATTTGCGGCTGAATTGGTCACGTAATTATTGCCGAAGCCAAGGAAAACCTCGCCCGCGACAAGTCCGTCGTCGGATCCGGCGCTCACAAGGTTCGTCCCCCTGCCGTCGCCGTTGTCGTCGAGGTGGGGGTGCTGGACGGAGCTGTC
>SRXB01000247.1 GCA_009724975.1 bacterium
GGGGCCCGGGTTGGTGCCCCAGCAGACTATGGCCTGGGCTTCGGTTCCCTTTATCTTGGTGAGCTGGGCGGTCATGTCGGTGTCCTTGGGGCCGAAGACCTCGTCAGCTACCACGGTGAGGCCGTAATCCTTGACCAGGAGGTTCAGTTCTTCGCGGCCCGCAGCGCCGTAGCCGTCGGAGGCGGAGACGAGGGCGATCTTAGTCAGCCCCGCGCCCTTGATGTGTTTGTAAATCTGCCTTACGGCAAGCTCGTCGCTCTGGGGGGTCTTGAAGACCCATTTTTTCGCTGGCACGACAATCTTTTTGGCCGCCGCGCAGGAGACAAGCGGTATTCCGGCCTCTTCCGCCTTGGGAACGATGGCCAAGGTGTTTCCGGTTATCGAGGGTCCGACCACCGCGACCACCTGGTCTTTTTTGATGAGGCGGTCAAAGGCGGTAACGGCTTTGGTTGCGTCGGTCTCGTCGTCGTAGATTACGATTTCGACCTCTCTGCCCAATACTCCGCCAGCCTTGTTGATCTGGTCCTGCATCATCTTGGCGGTGTTTTTTTCCGGTTCGCCCAGAAAGGAGGCGGGGCCGGTGACTGAAAAGATAGCGCCAATGCGGATCGGGTCGGCGGCCAGGGCTCTGGCCGAGAGCGCGATGGCCGACACCGCGGCCATCAGGAGTGCCAATTTTTTGCCTTTCATGGTTCTCTCCTTTGCGTGTCCAGAGGCGGTGGTATCGATTATATCCGCCCGTGGCCGCAGTAATAAAAACCCCTCACCAAAGCAGGCCCGCTTTGGGCTTTGGGGCGCCGCGCCGGAAATAAAAGGCCGGAGCGGCAATTTTAAAACGGCGTTAACGTAGGTGAGATGCAATCTACCATGTGTCGCATAAGGAGGCCAATAGAAATAAAAAGCCCGCGAGATATATGGGAATCGCGGGCTTTTTACCTGGGCGGAACAAATTTTGGTTAGGTCAAACGGATTCTCTGCCCAACTCGAAAGCCTTGAGGTTCATTTCCAGCACCTTCGGCGGAACGCTTTTCGCCAGCGCCTTCAGCCAGGTTTCCTTGTCGAAGCCTTCAAAAAGCTTTGAGAGGGCGCCTACAAGCACCACGTTAGCCGCCCGAAGGTTTCCGGCTTTCGCGGCGAGGTCCCCCGCCTTCACGGCAAGTGCTTTTTCCCCGAAGTTTTTAAGCCGCGCCTCGACGTCTTCGGGGTATTTGGCGAAACCGGCGGAGACGGTGGAGGGGTTGATCCGGTCGGTGGAGTAGACGATTACGCCGCCGTGGCGGACGTTGTGGGCGTGGCGAAGCGCCTCAAGGGGCTCGAAGCCGATGAGGATGTCGCACTCGCCTTCGGGAACGATGGGAGAGTGGATTTTTTCGCCGATGCGCACGTGGCTGACCACCGAGCCGCCCCGCTGGCTCATCCCGTGGACCTCGCTCTGCTTTATGTCCAGCCCCTGAATCAGGGCGGCCTCCGAGAGTATTTTGCTGGCGAGTAGGACCCCCTGCCCGCCGACGCCGCTTAGCAATATGTTGACGGTTTTCATCTTTACCTCGTTATCAGCGGATAATCGCGCCGACTTTGCAGACCTGGGCGCAGACATTGCAGCCGGTGCAGAAATTCGGGTCGATGGCCGCGAACTTCTGGCCGTTTTTCTCGGTCATTGATATTGCGATGCAGCCCACCCCTATGCAGCGCTTGCAGGCGGTGCATTTTTCAGAATTTACAGCCATCGGCTGGCCCTTGACGCGAAACTGCAAGACGCAGGGCTCTTTGGTGATCACCACCGAGGGCTCTGGTTTGGCGAGCTCTTCCCTAAAGACGCTCTCCACCTGGGCGAGATCGTAGGAATTGACCACGCGCACGTTGGCGGGGTTGACGCCAAGGGCGATGACCAGCTTTTCCATGTCAATCTTCGGCGATTCGATTCCGTAGATGGTGTGGCCGGAACCCGGGTTTTCCTGCCCGCCGGTCATGGCGGTGATGCGGTTGTCCTGGATGAGGACGACCGCGTTGCCCTTGTTCCAGATCATGTCGATGAGGCCGGTTATGCCAGAGTGGAAGAAGGTCGAGTCGCCTATAACCGCGACTATCTTTCCGGAAAGCTCCTCGGAGTCGGGCAAAACCATGGACATGCCGTGGGCCATCGTTATGGAGGCGCCCATGCAAAGGCAGGTGTGCATCGACTCCAGCGGCGGCAGCGCCGCGAGGGTGTAGCAGCCGATGTCGCCGGAGACGAAGACCTTGAGCTTTTTCAAAATGGTGAAGACGCCCCTGTGCGAACAGCCCGGGCAAAGAACCGGCGGGCGTATGGGCAATCCTTCGGCGGGGGCTTTCTTTTCGGCCTTTTGCCCGCTCAAAAGCTCCTTGACCCGCGACGGCTCAAGCTCGCCGAGGAGGGGGAAGAGGTTTTTGCCGCTTGAGACTTCGACCCCAAGGAGCCGTATCTGCTCTTCGAGGAAGGGGTCCAGCTCCTCCACCACAATCAGCTTTTTCACCTTGGAGGCGAAGGCTTTTACCATGTTGGGGGGAAGCGGATAGGTCATGCCGAGCTTTAAAAAGCTCGCTTCCGGCATAGCTTCTTTGGCGTATTGATACGAGATGCCCGAGGAGACTATGCCGACGGCCTTATCGCCCCACTCTATTTTGTTGAGCGGCGTGGTTTCGGCGAGCTCGGCAAGTTTTTTGAGGCGCTCTTCCACAAGCGGGTGGCGCATTTTCGCGTGGCCCGGGAGCATGACGTATTTTTTGGTGTCGCGCCCGATTTCGCCGAGGGGGGGAAGGGTTTCGCGCTCACCGGTGGTGGCAACCGATTTGGAGTGGGAGATGCGGGTGGTGGTGCGCAGGAGAACGGGGGTGTCGAAGGCCTCGGAGATGTCGAAGGCGGCCTTGGTGAACTCCAGCGCCTCCTGCGAGTCCGAGGGTTCCAGCATCGGCATCTTCGCGAACTTCGCGTAGTTGCGGTTGTCCTGCTCGTTCTGGCTGGAATGGAGGTTGGGGTCGTCGGCGCTCACCAGCACCAGCCCGCCCTTTACGCCGGTGTAAACGGCGGTGAAGAGGGGGTCGGCGGCGACGTTGACCCCGACGTGCTTCATGCAGACCAGCGTCCGGGCTCCCGCGACGCTGGCACCGAAGCCGCATTCAAGGGCGGTTTTCTCATTCGAGGACCACTGGGCGCAAATATCTTTGCCATATTTCGCCGCCGTGACCTCAAGGATTTCGGTGGAGGGCGTACCCGGATAGGCCGAGGCGAATGTTGCGCCCGCCTCCCAAGCGCCCCGCGCTATGGCCTCGTTTCCTGAAAGGACCTCTTTCATATCAATTCCTCGCTATCGGGAAATTTTTTGCCGAAAAAGAAGGAAAAGCATCGCCT
>SRXB01000248.1 GCA_009724975.1 bacterium
GTACCCGTAGGCTTCCTGCACTTGGCGCGAGTAATGAATCGTAGTCAAGATGCGGAAGCCGGAGGGCAAGCGCAGCTTGGATTATAAGATGCCACGGGCGTAAGCCCGTGGTAGTTCACTTCACCGAGAGGGCGGAGAGGATGCCCGCGAGGGCTTTTTTGCGGTGGCTTATGAGGTTTTTCTCCTCGATGGAAAGCTCCGAGAGGGTCTTTTCCTCCCCGTAGGGCAGGAAAATGGGGTCGTAGCCGAATCCTCCCGCCCCGCGAGGCTCTTTTAATATGCGCCCCGAAAGTTTTCCGCTGGCGACCGATTCCTTGCCCGAAGGGTCGATGAAGACCATCCAGCACTCGAAGGCCGCGCCGCGCTTTTCGTCGCTTACCGTTGCAAGTTCGCCAAGGAGCTTTGCATTGTTATCTGCGTCGGTGGCGTTTTCCCCCGCGTAGCGCGCCGAGCGCACCCCGGGCCTTCCCCCCAGCGCTTCCACGGAAAGGCCGGTGTCGTCGGCCAGAACCGCCAGGCCGGTCGCTTCGCGCAGGGCCAGCGCCTTTTTTCGGGCGTTGCCGAGAAAGGTTTCGGCGTCTTCCACTATCTCCGGCGGGTTTTCAAGGTCTTTGAGGCCCATTACATCCCACCCCAGCGGCGCGAGCATCTTTCGCACCTCGGCCAGCTTGCCCGCGTTGGAAGTGGCGAAGAGAAGTTTCATCAAAACCCCAAAATCTCTTTCTGGATGGCGAAAAGCTCGCCGATTCCCTTTTCCGCGAGGTCCAGAAGGGCGTTTAGCTCCTTTCGGCTGAAAGAGCGCTCTTCGCCGGTGCCCTGCACCTCTACCAGCTCGCCGCCCGAGGTCATGACGACGTTTAAATCGACGAAGGCGGAGGAATCTTCGGAGTAATCGAGGTCCAAAACCGCCTCGCCCGCCACTATTCCCGCGCTTACAGCCGCCACGGCGGCCCGCAGGGGGACTTTGCTGAGGAGGTTTTTCTCCACCATCCCCTTCAGCGCCAGCGCCAGCGCCACGTAGGAGCCGGTGATGGAGGCGACGCGGGTTCCGCCGTCGGCCTGTATTACGTCACAATCAAGGCGAATGGTGCGCTCGCCCAGAGCGTCCATATCTATTACGCTTCTTAAGCTTCGCCCGATCAAGCGCTGTATTTCCAGCGTCCTGCCGCCCTGCTTTCCCTTGGCGGCCTCGCGGGCGCTTCGGGTGTGGGTTGCGCGGGGCAGCATGCCGTATTCAGCCGTGACCCAACCCACGCCGGAGCCCTTGAGGAAGGAGGGAACCCCCTCCTCGATTGTTGCGGCGCATATTACCCTGGTGTCGCCGACCTCGATGAGGACGCTGCCCTCGGCGTGCTTGATGTAGCCCGGATGTATTTTTACGGGGCGAAGTTGTGCCGCCCCGCGACCATTGCTTCTCATCTTTTCTCCGATCATTTCTTATATTTTTCTACAAAATCCGCGATTGTCTTTGCAAGGGCCTCCGCCAGCTTTTTCCTGCCCGCGTCGGAGGCCAGAATCTCCGCCTCCTCGGGCGCGGAGAGGTTTCCCAACGATATTATCGCCGCCGGAGAAGCTATCGCCCCCAGAAGAGGGCTTTCAATCTCCCTGGCCCCTCGCGTTTTCATACCGGCTTCCCGTGAAACCCTCTCTGAAAGGGCGAGGGCCAGCTCTTTGCTCTTGGCTTGCGAATAAAACTGCCCGGCGCGCCACTCGTCGGGGTTGGCGCTTTGTGGCGGTGCGGCCTGGTAAAAGGCTTCCAGTCCCTTTGCCTCGCGAAGTTCGACCCCTCGCGCCTGCAGGGAGAGAAAAAGAGCGGGGGCTACGCGGTTGGCGAAGGTGGCGCGCTCCTCGGGGGTCATCTCCTTGTCGGTTTCCCTCGTCAGTCGCGGCTCAAGCCCCATCGCCTCAAGGCGTGAGGCCAAAACCCTTGCGAAAGCCAGGACGATTTCCTTTTCGCGGACGACCCCCTCTCCGTGGGCGCCCTCACGCCCCCCCCCTTGCGCGGGGTCGAGGACGACGCGCACATTCCCCTTCATTATCACATCCTGCTCGGAATCCAGGGCGAGGGCGGAAGGCGAATGGAAAATAAGGCCGACAACCAGCGCTAAAGCGAAGACGCCTTTTGTTTTCATGGCTTTTACTCGCGGAAAAGTTGGGAAATCAGGCGAAAGAGTAACCCACGCAAAATGGCTAGTCAATCGCGCATGAAGGGGCGGGTTGACAAAAGCCGCTTCGGTGCTTAGTTTCACAATAAAATATCTGACAAAGAGGCGAAGATGGCCCGCAAGGATTTTTACGAAACTTTGGGCGTCCCAAAAGGTGCGACCAAGGACGAGATAAAAAAGGCTTACCGGAAATTAGCCAAAAAATACCATCCTGACGTCAATCCCGGGGACAAGTCCGCCGAGGAAAAGTTCAAGGAGATCTCGGAGGCGTTCGAGGTCTTGTCCGACGACTCGAAGCGAACCCAGTACGACCAGTTCGGCTCGGCTGGTTTCGGGCAGGGGCAGGGCGGCTTCGGCGCTGGCGGCTTCAACTGGCAGTCGGCCCAGGGCGGCTCCTTCGATTTCGGCGATATCTTCGGCGACATCTTCGGCGGCGGCGCGGGGGCGAGAAGTGGCCAAAGGCGGGGCGCGGACCTTGAATACGAGCTGGAGATTCCCTTCGCCGAGGCTATTTTGGGGAGCCAAAAGGAAATATCCATAGACCGAAGCGTTTCGTGCCGCAACTGCGGCGGGGCGGGCCACACCGGCAGCGGCCCCGCCTGCCCCGATTGCCGCGGCAGCGGGCGCGTGGATATGCGCATGGGGCCAATAGCCGCAAAACAGCCTTGCCCAAGGTGCAGGGGGACCGGAAGGCTGTCAGGCCCCTCCTGCCCGCAGTGCGGTGGACGCGGCGCGGCAGCAAAGAAAGAGCGCCTTCGAGTCACAATACCCGCCGGAGTCGATACGGGCTCGGTGATACGGATAAACGGCCACGGAGAGGCCGGAAGGAACGGGGGTGGGGAGGGTGACCTTCTCATCACCCTTCGGGTCCGCGCGGACGAACGCTTCCGCAGGGAGGGAGACGACCTGGTGACCAAGGTCCATGTCGCGCTCGGGGATGCGCTCCTTGGCGGGCAGGCGGTTGTACCCACACTTGGCGAGCCGGTTAGGATGAAGATACCCGCCGGCACCCAAAACGGCATCCGCATGAGGATACGCGGCAAGGGCGTCGCGGGAAAAGGGGACCTCATGGCGGAAGTTCACGTCGATATTCCGAAAAAGCTCTCGGCGGAGGCTGTCGCGGCGCTTGAGAAGATAAAAGACCAGCTGAACTAAAAGAGCCGGTCTTAAAAACAACACCGGGGGGAATATGCTACAGG
>SRXB01000249.1 GCA_009724975.1 bacterium
CTTTCCCCTTCCCAAATGGCTAGACTACTCGCTCCTTGGGGTCAAGTACGCCCTCCTGGCGTGGCTTTTCAACCTTTTTTTCCTCATGCCGCCGGAACAGGCTGTCTCCTTCATGCGCCTTCCCTATTACGCGATCTCCGATGTCAAGATGTTCGAGTTCTTCGCCTCCGCCGGTGCCAAAACCTTCATCGCCATCCTAGTCGTGGCCGCCCTTTCGTTATTGGTCAAGTCCTTCTGGTGCCGCTACCTCTGCCCCTACGGGGCGCTATTGGGTGTTTTGGGCCTTTTTTCCCCCCTGATTCTCAAGAGGGACGGGGAAAAGTGCACCAAGTGCGGGGTTTGCAACGCCTCGTGCCACATGGGGGTGGATGTGATGGGCAAAAAAGCGCTGGTCATCTCGCCGGAGTGTTCCGGGTGCGGGAGCTGCGCGGGGGGCTGCCCCGGCAAGGGCGCGCTGGAGTTCAAATTCCTCGGGCTTTTCAAGGCAAAGCCCGTCGCCTTGGGACTTCTCTTCCTCTGCGTCTTTTTCGGGACGGTCTATCTGGCGAAATTCACCGGACGGTGGGAGAGCTCCATGGGCCTTGAGGAATACCGCGCCATTTACAGGATGATGGGAAGACATTGAGCCAAAGGGCGCGGCCCTTGAGGTTTTTTCAATCCTTTTGGAGAAATAACCCCCGCTTTTTGGCGCTTGAGCATGTTTGAGGTTGCCAAAGGAGGGGCGGGGGCTTTAAAATCAGCGGTTGTATGTATTTCCAAGGAGTTTACATGGAGAACCGCACCGGCTTGATCCGGCCCTTCGATTTCTCCGGCAGGGTCAACCGTTTACAGTATTTCATCTCCACCGTGGGGCTTGCCGCGCTTTTGTGGTCGTGGGGGGACCTTGCTTTCGAGATATGGAATTATTTCGAAAAGCCCTTCCTTGAGATAATCTTCAAGACCCTCTCCGTCTCCCTCATAATCCTTTGCCTGGTCAGCCTCTGCTCGGTCACTGTGCGCAGGTTTCACGACCTCGGCAAGCGGTGGTTTTTTCTGCCCTTGCTGGTTTTTTTCCCATACACGCTCTATCTGCTGGCAATACTTTACGGACGCCCCGGCGAGCCGCAGTCGAACGAATACGGCCCTCCGGTGAACGTCAAAACCTGAAGTTTCGCGAAAAAAGCCCCTTGTGAGGGCTTTTTTGTTTTCAAGACCGGCAATTGAAGTTCGCCTTGCGGCCCTCAAGCGCTCGCTGGGCTTTGATTCGGAGAGTAAACCGCTTGGTTAAAGCCGCCACGAAAAAGACGTTTCTCAAGACCTCCCTTTCGGCTTGTTGCGCCGCAGCGCTACTTTCGGGGCTTTTCGCCCCGTCGGCCTTAGCGCGCGGCAGGGACACCCTTTCCAATATCCGCGAGGCGGTCGCCAGGGGAAGCATTTCCGCCGAAACGGGTACGGTGGAGGCGCTCAAGGCCCTCTTTGACCCTCAAAACGTCGACCGGAACCTTAAAAGCCCCGCCCTTCCCACAAGAAGCGACTGCGCCTCGATGCTCTTTCGCGGCGCGATGGCAAAACTGCCCTCCATGAGCCCCGAAGGGCAGGCGCTTGCAAGGTCGGTGATAGGGCAAAGAGTCTCCGCCGCCACCCTGCCGACCCTCCCGAACATCTATTACACGCAGCACTTCCAGATCGAGTGGGGCAACGACATCCCCCTCTCCGACATCGACGGCACCGTTCCCGCGCCAGACCTCGACGCAAACGGCACGCCCGACGTCATCCAACGCTGGGCCGATTACCTGGAATACTCCTACTCCACCCTGGGGGATCTCGGCTTTCCGGTCGGACTCACCGGCCCCAAGATGCGCATCGTCATCGCCAACACCTCAAACATCCCCGAATACACCCTCTCCACCGGCTTTTTCGGCGTGACCTACCATATGACGGACGGCAGGATATGGATAGCCTTCAATTCGAGCTACGCGGGGTTCGGCCTGGACAACGACGACCCCGTGAGCCCCTATTACGGCGCGATGAAGGTCACGGCGGTCCATGAATTCTTCCACGCGGTTCAATACAAGATGCTTCCCGAGGCGTGGGCGACCGAGATGGACGACTGGTGGCTCGAAGCCTCTTCGGTGTGGTCCGAGGAGAAGGCCTTCGACGACGTAAACGATTACTACGCCTTCTGGGGCTCGATAAGCGACTCGTGGATAGAGAACCAGGAGCGCTCCCTCCCCATTTTCCGCCCCTACGGAACCGAGGTTTACGAGCGCGGCCTCTTCCCCATCTACCTTGACGAGCACGCGGGCGGACCCTCGGCGGTAAAACGGGTTTGGGATATAGTCAGGGGCGGCAAGCGCATCCTTTACACCGACAGCGGCGGAAAAGACACCGCCAACAGCGCCCTTGAGCAGTTCGCCCTGGAAAAAGGGGTAATCGACCAAAACGGCGCAGGCGACGTGGCCAGGCTCTACACCGGCTTCGCGGCGGCCAACGCCGCTATGGACTACGAGGAGGGCTTCAACTACGCGATGCCCGCCCTGCGTTCCTCGGCTTCGCTGGCCACCGGCGGAACGATATCCACCAACCCGCCCGAATACATGGGAGCAACCTTCCGGCGCGAAAGCGACCTCTCGGGCCCCCTGCGCCTCTTCGTCTCCGGCTCCCCCGCCAACAACTGGGGAGTCTCGGCCACGGTCAAGAGAGGCTCGCCCGCCTACTTTATCGAACTTGCCAGCAACGAATCCGACGGAACCGCCTCCGTCCAGTTCGATGCCGTTTACCCGACCGACGAGATATTCTGCGCGCCCTCCTACCTCAAAGCAGGCGAGAAATCAAACTCTTACGAGGTGCGCAAAAACTACCTAGTCAGCCCCCCCAACGGCACCGCCACCCCATCGCTAAACCCGGCAGAGGTGGTCGTCGCGCCGGTCCAGGCGGGAATAAGCCTCTCTTGGCAACTTCCCTCCGCGCCGCAGGCCGGCGGAACGGTGATAATGTGGCAAAAAGCCTCGGGCGGCTCCTGGAAATCCAAAACCGTAATCGCACCCTTGAGGGAGGCTGTCATCGGCGGCCTTGAAGGGGAGACGAATTACAACGTGAAGATGTGGCTTTACGACAACAGGGGAATCGAAGGCCCATCCATAACCATGGCGGCCACCTCCGGCGACCCAGCGCCGCCGATACCGACCGCGCCCAAGGGCTCGGCGCCCTCCTCGGGAGGAAGTTCGGAGATTCCAAAACTGGATATGGGCTGTTTCATAGAATCGGTTTTCACCTGGTTTTAGCGTTGAAGGCGCTAGCCTCAGGGATATAATTTATTTTTTGGGAGTACGGCAAAGAGAAGTCAAACAACCATCCAAGGAGGAAAAGATGAGAAG
>SRXB01000250.1 GCA_009724975.1 bacterium
CCGTCCTTCATCCTCGCAACCGTTATCTTTTTTTAAGAGAGGGCTTTCATGGGCGTAAGAAAAATTTTATTCCCGACGAAGTTTGAGGAGCTCTCGCTTGAGGCGGTAAGGTCTTTGTACGGGCTTCGCGAGGCGGGATTCGAGGAGATAGTCTTCCTGCACGTAATCGAGCGAAGCGAGGTGGCCTTCAACCTAACTACCGGCTTTGACCGCGAACTGGCCGAGCAGATGCGCGAGGACGCTCTTCTTCGCTTTAAGGAGTGGGAAAAAGAGGTGCAGGCTGAAGGCTTTCCGGCCCGCTGCCGCGTGGAGGTAGGCAATCCCGCGCCCAAGATTTTGCAGGTGGCCTGTGAGGAGCAGGTAGACCTCATCGTGGTGGGACGGCATCGACCGCTTTTCTCCGACGATCTCTACCTCGGAGGAGAGATGATGGAGGTCCTGCGTCTGTCGCCCAAGCCGGTTATGGTCTGGCGCGGCGTCGCTGATGCGTCCAGGCCCCTTTTCTCTAGGATATTGTTCCCCACTGATTTCTCAAAGGTTTCCGAGCGCGCCTACGACTTCATAAAAGACATAATGCACTCGGTTAGTCGCATAGACATCGTCCATCTTTTGCCGCGCAACGAGTTCTCAGGCAAAAGCCCCGCCGAGGTTAATGCGCAGGTCGAGGGGACCTTCGACCTGATGGAGGGGATAAAAGTGGACCTGGCCACAGCTGGCGTAGATTCCTTCACCCACATCTACGCTGGCGACCCCGTCAAGGAGATACTTTCCGTGGTTGGCGAGTACGGCTCTACCGCCATTGTCATGGGGACGACGGGCAAGGGGAGCGTGAGCGAGTTTTTCGCCGGTTCCGTCTCCCACGAGATAGCCGAGAAATCCCCGGTGGCGGTCATACTCGTCCCAGACGAGAAAAAACTCTGCGAATAGCCCCGCGCTTTACATTCGCTCCCCTTTCGCTTAAAAATGCGGGGAATGAGTAAGCCTGCAAGAGCCGCGGCCCTTTTCCTGGCCGTTTTAACCTCGCTTTTGGCCCTCTCCTGCGGCGGGGGAGGGGAAAAGGCGCGCAAAAGCGGCGAATTCATCGTCGGGCTGGAAGGCTCCCCCTCAAACCTCGACCCACGCTACGCCTCCGACGCGCATTCGGTCCGCATAGTCCCCCTGATCTTCGGCAGCCTCCTTGCCGAGTCTCCCAGAGGCGAGCTTTTGCCCGACCTTGCCGAAAATTACGAAGCGCCCGACCCCCTAACCCACAAAATAACCCTAAAAAGCGGCATAACCTTCCACGACGGCTCCCCGCTCACCTCAAAAGACATCGCCGCCACCTACCGCTTCGTCATGGACCCCTCAAACGGCTCGCCCATGGCCGGTTCGCTCAAAGCGCTGGAAAGAATCGAGACGCCCGACGAAAAAACGGTTATTTTCCGCCTCAAAGAGCTCTTCGTCTCCTTCCCCTACCAGCTTCGCCTCGGGATTTTGCCCGAAAGGCTGGCGGTGAAGAAGGATTTGGGCGAAGAGCTAATCGGCTGCGGACCCTTTCGGCTCGAAAAGATAAAATCCGGCGAGGAGATTTCGCTTGTCCGCAACGATTTTTACTTCGGGGGCGCGCCAAAACTTGGGTCGGTGCGCTTTCGCATCCTGCAAAACGCCACCACCCGCCTTTTGGAGCTTAAATCCGGCGGCATAGACCTCCTGCAGAACGCCGTCCCGCCCTACTCGGTCAAATTCCTCGAAAAAGAGGAGGGGCTTTCCGTAATACGCGCACCCGGCCCCTCCTACCAATATCTGGGCTTTAATTTCGACGACAAAATACTCGGGAATGAAAAGGTGAGGCAGGCGATAGCCCACGCCATAGACCGGCGGGCGCTGATAGACTACGTGATGGAGGGTCAGGCGAGGCCCGCCAAGGCGCTCTTCGCGCCCGAGCACCCGGCCTACGCCGCTAAAGCCCCCGAATACCTCCACGACCCCGAGGCGGCCAAAAAACTCCTCGACGCGGCGGGCTACACCGACCCCGACGGCGAGGGGCCAAAGCCCCGCTTCTCCCTCTCGTACAAGACCTCAAGCGACAAAACCGCCAACGAGGTCGCCAGAGTCATAGCCGACCAGCTCTCCAGGGTTGGGATAGCGGTGGAGGTGCGAAGTTTCGAGTGGGGGACCTTTTTCGGGGATGTGAAAAAGGGCAATTTCCAGATGATGAGCCTTCGGTGGATCGGCCTTACCGACCCCGACGTCCTTCACTACATCTTCCACTCCTCCTCGACGCCGCCTGCTGGCGCGAACAGGGGGCGTTTTCGCGACGCGGAGGTTGACGCCCTTCTGGAAGGCTCACGCAGGGAGCCCGAGAGCGGCAAGCGCCTTGAAATGTACCGCAGGGCGCAGGAGATAGCCGCCGAAAAGGTGGCCTACGCAAGCCTTTGGTGGCTCGACAACGTGGTGGTCATCTCAACCCGCTTCACCGGCTACCAGCCCTACCCGGGCGGCGAATACACCAGCCTCAAAGTGGTGGGCGAGAAATAATCAGGCGCTAATTGCCCGCCACTCCTCGAAGCCATCGAGAATCGAGGCGTCCGCGCCCTTCGCTATAACCTCGTCCAGAGCCTTCAGCATCTCGGGCTTTTCATGTCCGTCGGCCACCGCCCTCTCGATGTTCTTGGCGAACCTCCATTTCGGCGAGCGCGCCCCCTTCTGTATAAGCGCCTTGAGGTTTTGCAGGGCTTCCTCCCTGCGCTCCTTCACGTGGGCGTAAAGATAGAACCACAGCTCGCACAAAGTATCATCCCATGGAATTAACGCTATCGAATCTTCAAAATATTTCAGGGCTTCCTCGCGCCTGCCAAGGGCAAAAAGCATGGCGGAGTAGTTGGCGTATGTATTTGCGTTTTTTTGGTTTTTTTGTATTGCTAACTTGAAAAACTCTTCGGCTCTCTCATGGTTTCTGCGTATATCGGTCAGTAAAATTGCCAAATTTCCTAGTGCAGTAGCACCTTTCGGATTAGCATTGATGGCTCTTTCATAAAGCTCTTCGGCCCTCTCGTGATTTTCTCGGAAGTAGGTCATGAAAACTGCAAAATTCCCGATATTTGCGGCGTGGTTTGGGGCTAACCGTAAGGCCCTCTCATAAAGTTTTTCAGCTTTATCGTTATTTTCTGATCTCATTGCCGCTAGGGCGGCCATGCCGCAGGCATCGGCGTCTTCTTTTAAGGCTAGTGCCTTTTCAAAGGCATCAAGAGCCTTTGGGTATTGTTTATTTTCGTATGCCTCGTGGCCTAAGGCAAGCCACTGCGCGAAGCTACGTTTCTTTTCCTTTGTTTCCTTTGCTATATCCGCCACC
>SRXB01000029.1 GCA_009724975.1 bacterium
GTTCCCGAATAGCCGACCCTGGGCGGCAAAAAGCCGGACTGGCGCTTAAGCTTCACGGGGTAGAAGAAGTAAGGGAGGTAGAAGACAGGGGCCTTCTCGACGCTGAAAACGCCTCCGCCGCCGGTTAGGTAGCCCTCTATCTCCACGTCCATCCAGTCGGCCTCAATCGACCACGAGGGCCAGCTCTTGTCGCAGGCGGTAAAGGTGGCGTCGCGGGCCTTGTAGGCGGCTGGGCCAGTGCGGGAGAGGCTTTTGGCGTCGACGGTGTAGCCGCTTTCGGCCAGGAAAAGCGAGGCGTTCTCTATCTCGCCTTCAAGGGAGTCCACATTCATCTTCACGAGCGAGGCCTTAAGGACGTTGCCGCCCGCGTCGGCCAGCTTCACCTCCCCTTCGGCGGTGATGAGGCCGCTTTCAATAGAATAGGATACCTTCTGCGCCGTCAGGCAGCGTCCACCCCACTCGACGCGCACATTGCCGGAGGCGTTGACCTCTCTGGAGGTGGCGCTCAGGGCGTCGGCGCTAAAATTCAACGGCTCGCCGGAGCTTTTTACAGTGACCGACTGCGCCCGCGCCGCCGGAGCCGCCAAAAGGAGGGCAAGAAGGGCCAGCAGGGCGAAAATGCGCCTCACTCAAGCCACCCTTCGCGGCGCAGGATTCCCCTCGCCTGCCCCACCAGCGTAAGCGAACCGGTTATCACGACAAGGTCTTCACTACTCGCCGCCCCGAGGGCCATCTTCCACCCCTCTTCAAGGGAGGGGGAGAGACGGGCGCTTATATTCGCCGAGGCGCTCATCGCCACAAGCTCCTCCGGAGAGATTGCCCGCTTGGAATCGGATCGGGTGAGAATAACCTCGTCGGCGAGCGGCGCAAGGTCTTTAACTATCGAGAGGGCGTCCTTGTCGCCGAGGATTCCCATCACGAGAATCAGCCGTTTACGTTCAAAACCGCTTTCGAGGGCGGTTTTAAGGGCCTTGGCGGCGTGGGGGTTGTGCGCGCCGTCCAGAAGGACTCGCGGCCCCGCGCCGAAAAGCTCAAGGCGGCCCGGCCAGCGGGTTTTGGCGATTCCCTCGAAGATATTCTCCTCGCTTATGGCAAAACCGGCTCCCCTTATTGATTCCAGAAGGGCAAGCGCCACCGCGAGGTTGTCTCTCTGGTAAGCGCCGGGGAGGCCGCAGGCGATATCTTTAAGGTTTATGCCAATTCCGCTGTAATCGTAACGGTCGCCGCGACGCGTGGCGCAAAAGTCGACGCCGTTGACGTAGAGGGGGGCCTTGACCTCGGCGCAAAGGGCGCGTATCTCGGCAAGGGCCTCGCCGGTGGCCGCCGTGACGAGGGGGACGCCGGTTTTCGCTATTCCGGCCTTCTCGCGGGCGATTAGCGCCTCGGTGGGGCCAAGCTGCTCGGAGTGCTCAAGCGAAACGTTGGTTATTGCGCAGGCCACGGGGTTTATCACGTTGGTGGAGTCGAGCCTGCCGCCCATTCCCACCTCGATAACCCCGAAATCAATCTTTTCCTCGGCGAAATAATCGAAAGAGAGGGCGGTGATGACCTCGAACTGGGTCAGCCCCGCGAGATTTTCATTTTTCTTGGCGGCGTCGATAACTTTTTGCAAAAGAGCGGGTAAACTTGCCTCGCGCATCAGCTCGCCGTTTATCCTCGCCCGTTCGCCGAAAAATTCGAGGGGGGGAGAGGTGTAGAGGCCGGTTTTCAGGCCCGAGGCGGAGAGAACCGAGGAGGTGAAGGCGCAGACCGACCCCTTGCCGTTGGTCCCTGCAATGTGCGCGCATGGGTAGGAAAGCTGTGGGTTTCCAAGGGCCTCCATAAGCATGGAGATGCGAGAAAGCCCCAGGTTTATGCCGAATTTATCGAGCGAATCTATGTATTTGAGTGCTTCGGAAGGATTCATGGCCGCCAGCTTCGTTCCTTAATAATAAGTCAATCTTATTTAATTATCAGAAGTCGGCTCGCCTTGTCCATAAAAGGCACCCCAATGGGGATGAAATTTCAAATAAACGCGGTAGCTTTTTTTTGTTGACACTACTCTCGCGAGTTCATAAAATTCGCGCCTTTTCAAGGGCCGGACAAAAAACCCTTGGAAAAAAGCGATTTAGAACAAGAAAACTTGGAAAAAGTTGATAATAGAGCCCCAAGCGGCAACAGGTGGAAAAATGAACGACATCATCACCCGGACGAGAAACATCGGAATCTCGGCCCACATCGACTCGGGCAAGACCACGCTGACCGAGCGCATCCTTTTCTACACCGCGCGCATCCACGCCATACACGAGGTCAAGGGCAAGGACGGCGTCGGCGCCACCATGGACTCCATGGAGCTTGAAAAGGAGCGCGGAATAACCATCGCCTCCGCCGCCACCAACTGCGAGTGGAAAGAAAACTTCATCAACATCATCGACACTCCCGGCCACGTCGACTTCACCATCGAGGTCGAAAGGTCGCTGCGCGTTCTCGACGGCGCGATACTGGTTCTCTGCTCCGTCGGCGGCGTCCAGTCCCAGTCGATAACCGTAGACCGCCAGATGAACCGCTACAAGGTTCCGCGCATCGCCTTCATCAACAAGTGCGACCGCACCGGCGCGAATCCTTACAGGGTAGTCGAGCAGATACGCGAAAAGCTCCAGCAGAACGCCGTGATGCTCCAGATTCCCATCGGCCTTGAGAACGACCTTCTGGGCGTGGTGGACCTCATCGAGATGAGGGCCATCTACTTCGAGGGCGCCAACGGCGAAAACATCCGCTACGAAGCCATCCCCGCCAACCTCCAGGCCGAGGCGGATAAAAAGCGCGAAGAGCTTCTCGACGCCGTCTCCCTCTTCTCCGACGAGCTGATGGAGGCGATGCTGGAAGGCACCGTGACCAACGAACTGATACGAGACGCGGTGAGAAAGGGCACCCTGGCCCTCGCCCTCACCCCCGTTCTCATGGGCTCCGCCTACAAGAACAAGGGCGTGCAGGTCCTTCTGGACGCGGTCGGCCAGTTCCTCCCCTGCCCCGCCGACGTTGAGAACAAGGCGCTCGACCTGAACAAGGACGAGGCCGAAGTGCTGGTCCTTCCCGACCCCGATCAGGAGCTCGTGGCCCTGGCCTTCAAACTTGAGGACGGTCGCTACGGCCAGCTCACCTACGTTCGCGTCTACCAGGGCACCATCGGCAAGGGCGACACCATCGTCAACGCCCGCACCGGCAAAAAGCACAAGGTCGGCAGGCTCGTCCGCATGCACGCCGCCGAAATGGAGGAGATTGAGCGCTCTTCCGCCGGCGACATCGTCGCCCTCTTCGGCATCGAGTGCGCCTCCGGCGACACCTTCTGCTCGCCCGAGATTCACTACACCATGACCTCCATGCACGTGCCGGAGCCGGTCATAAGCCTCGCCATCAACCCCAAGGACAACAAGTCCCAGATCAACATGTCCAAGGCGCTGGGCCGCTTCACCAAGGAAGACCCCACCTTCCGCACCTTCATCGACGCCGAGAGCGGCGAGACGATCATCCAGGGCATGGGCGAGCTTCACCTTGACATCTACATCGAGCGCATGAAGCGTGAATACGGCGCGGAAGTCACCGTGGGCCAGCCCCAGGTCGCCTACCGCGAAACAATCACCCAGAAGACCAACTTCGACTACGTGCACAAGAAGCAGACCGGCGGCTCCGGCCAGTATGGCCGCGTCGCGGGCTTCATGGAGCCGATGGAGGAGGGCGATTACGAGTTCGCGGACGAGATTGTCGGCGGCTCCATCCCCCGCGAGTTCATCTCCTCCTGCGACAAGGGCTTCCAGGCCTGCCTCAAGAAGGGCTCCCTCATCGGCGCGCCCATTACCGGCGTGCGCATGACCATCAACGACGGCGCCTCCCACGCGGTCGACTCCTCCGACATGGCCTTCCAGGCCGCGGCCATCGGCGCCTTCCGCCAGGCTTACGCCAAGGCTGGCGCGCAGATACTCGAACCTATAATGAAGGTCGTCGTCGAGACCCCCACCGAGTTCCAGGGCGGCGTCCTGGGCACGATAAACCAGCGCAGGGGCATGATCGTCGGCACCAGCGAAGACGGCGCCTACTCCGCCATAGAGGCGGAAGTGCCGCTTTCTGAAATGTTTGGCTACTCCACCGTCCTTCGCTCCTCCACCCAGGGCAAGGCCGAGTTCACCATGGAGTTCGCCCGTTACCGCCCCGTACCCAGGGCGGTCTCCGACGAACTGGTCAAGAAATATCAGGAAGAGCTGAAGAAAAAGTCCGCCGCCTGATATAATGGGAAGGTCTTCACAGGTAATTCGCCTCTGCGACAGGAGTCACCAAATGCTTAAAACCGAACTGGTTGCCAAAAATCCCCTTAGAGCCTTCGACCAGAACCGCGAAGGCGGCCTCGGCCCCGGCCAGATCGGCCTCATCGCCGCCCGCGCCGGAACCGGCAAGACCGCCATGCTCATACAGATAGCCCTAGACAGCCTCTTTAGGCAGAACGCCGTCCTCCACGTCTCGGTGGACGAGTCCGTCAGCCACGTGCAGGCCTGGTACGAGGAGATTTTCCGCGACCTGGCCCTGGGCTACGACCTTGAGATGGCCAAGCAGGTGTGGGAAGAGATAATCCGCGACCGCCTCATCCTCACCTTCCGCGCCAACGTCTTCTCCGTCGCCACCCTCAAGGAGCGCCTCGGAGACCTCGTCGCCCAGAACATCTTCAACCCCAAGGTCATACTCGTGGACGGCATCGACCTGCACCGCCAGTCCCGCGAAACCCTCGAAGAGTTCCGCGCCTTCGTCCGCGACAGCGGCCTCAAGGCCTGGGTCGCCACCCGAACCCACCGCGAGGACGGCACCATCGCCGAAATGGTGGAGCCCCTCTCCGATATCTTCAGCGTGATGGTGGGCATCGAGGCGGGAGGCGAGTCCCTAAAGCTCACCACCTTCAAGAATCCCGGCCACGAGAGCGAAAAAATTGAGGTTTTCCTCGATCCGAAGACCATGCTTTTGGTGAGCAGGTAAATATAAAAGGCCTTTAGTTGACACAAGCCGCCCTTAAATGCTAAAAGTGCGGTTCGCATTTTAAAAACCCTTGAGAGGAGGTGTATTAGTCTTGGCATATGAAGAGAGAGCCCCACGCAGATTCGGGGACCGCCCGAGCGACCCTCGCCGAGACTTCGAGCGTGAAGTCCGCAAACTGAAGAAGGACTTCCAGAAAAACGTGCTTCCGGCAGTCAAGCGCCACTCGTTTTACGTTTCAAAAAGCGAGATGCGCAGGATAAAGGAGCGCAAAGCCGCCCGCAGAAGGCGCCGCCAGATGCGCAAGGTCGGCTAGGCCGTACACCTCGCTCACCCCTCCCCCCAAGGGAGGGGTGAACTTTTTTGCCAGAGAACTAAAGCCCTCCCGCGGGAGGGGGTTGACATCACGGGGAGTAGCGATGCCCAAATCGAGCGTGGGACTAAGTACAGGCAATTCCCGCGCCTCCTTGGTTCGCCTTAGGAGCGGCTTTTTCGCCGCCGAGGTCGACCGAGTGGAGATGGTAGCCCTCGCCGAAGGCCCCGATTCCCTCTTTTCTTCCATAGAATCCCTTAAAATCAGCCCCGACGACTCCATCATCGCCTCACTTGGCGGCGACAAGGTTTTCGTGCGCTCCGAATCAGTGCCTTTTTCGGACAGGTACAGGGGCGAACAGGCCGCCATGCTTGAAGCGGAGGAATCCCTCCCGCTGGCGCTTGAGCAACTTTACGCCTCGGGCCAGCCGATACGCAAAAGCGGCTCCGGAGCCGAGTTTTTGGCCGTTTTCGCACCGTCCGAAAACGTCCACTTCCTCTACGACGCCCTCGGTTACGCCAAATTGAAGCCCTCGGTGGTCGAGTGCGCGCAGGGGGCTCTGCTGACCCTCAACGCAATCTGCTTTAAGGCCCCCGCCAAAAGGGCGCTGATGGAGGTTGAGTCGGACCTTTGCACCCTTACGGCCTTTGAGGCCGACGGTTACCGGTTCTCGGCCACCTTCTCCGGCTCGGCGGACCAGAACCTCCTCAAAATCGAGTCAGCGCGAATTTTTTCCCTCTGGTCGGATAAGGATTACGCGCCCGAAGCCCTATATCTTTGCGGCTCCGGCGCAACCGAGGCACTCGCCGCGTCGCTGGCCGATACCCTTGGGTTCGCGGTGGAGCTCTTGCCCTTTATTCAGGTGAAGGTAGTGGCCAAGGCCGCCCAACTCTCCACCTGGCCCTCCTGGGCCGTTCCCCTCGCCCTCTCCTGGCGCGACGCATCATCCAAGGCCCCCAGCGAGATAAATCTGCTGAAGGGGTCGTTAGCCCCCAAGCGCGGAGCCTTCCCCATGAGGCGGGTCGCGGCCACCTGCTCCGTTTACGCGGCCATACTCGCCCTGCTTTGGGGAGCGGGCTCCTGGCTTGAGATACGGCAAAAGAACGAAGAGGTTGAAAAGCTTCAAAAAGCCATAGCGTCTACCTTCCAGGCAAACTTCCCCGACGTGAAAAACGTGGCCGACGAGCTTTCCCAGACGCAAAAGGCGGTAGACGACCTTGAGGAGGAGAAAAAGGCCCTCGGCTCCCTCGCCGACAGGGAGATTTCGCCCCTCACCGTCCTAAAGGTAATCTCCTCCAAGATCCCCAAAGAGCCGGTAGTCGAAATGCGAGAATTCCAGGCCGAGCCGGAGAGGCTCAGGCTCGACGGCTCCACGGTGAGTTTCGACGCCATTGACAAGGTTAAAACCCACCTTGAGGAATACCCGCGCTTCAGCTCTGTTTCCGTAAGCGACGCCAAGGCGGGCGCGGCGGACGGCAAGGTCGTATTCCGCATGACCGCGCAGTACTCGCAAAAGGGCCAGCAATGAAGCTCTCGGCTAGAGAGAAGCTGATAGTCGCCCTCGGCCTCGTCCTGGTGGTTTGCGCCGCCTTCTGGGGCCTTGTGGTGGATCCGGTGAAGGAAAAGACGGCTCTTCTGGACAGGAAAATCGAATATCTCCAAAAGAGGCGGGCCGACCTCGGCGCGCTGGTAAAGCGCTACGAGGCGCTAAACTCCCAGCTTTCGGCGGTCAAGGGAAAGGTCGTGCACCCCAAGGAGTTCTCCATACTCTCCCACCTTGAGACGATAGCGCTCTCAAGGGGGGTGAAGGCCAACATAACGCAGATGAAGCCAAAGCCAGGCCTCAGCTCCCGCCATTACAAGGAGAGCGTTGTGGAGATAAAGATGGAGAAGGTAAACCTGGACCAGATAACCGGCTACCTCCATGAGGTGGAAAACGGGCCGCAACCCCTGCGCATAAAAGTTTTGCGCCTTGCGCCGAGGTTCGACAACCCCGACCTCCTCAACGCCAATTTCGACATAGCCTCTTACCAGCTTCCCTGACAAAGTAGAGTTTCCCCGAGATGCCCCGAGCAAAGACAAAGACAAGCCCGTTGATGATACTCGCCATTGCGCTGGCGGCATTGGTAATCTTCGCCGTAAGCCTCTGGCTGACCTTCCCCTTCGACAAAATTGAGTCGAGGGCCGAGGCCGAACTTGCCAAAAAAGGCATAGTCGCCGACCTAAAAAACCTCCGCCCCGGCTTATTCCTGGGGTTGGGTGCGGAATCGCTCGTCATTTCGCAGTACGGCGAAACCCCTTTGAGCCTCACAATCTCCCCCTTGAGGATATCGGCCCGCCTTGGCCCCCTTCTTTCCGGCAAATTCGTCTTCGACATAGAGGGGAAAACCCTTGGCGGCTCCTTTTCCGCCGTCTTCCCTCTAGGCGAGGGTGAAGCCGGCGCCTCCTTCAAAGAGCTGAACACGACGATACTCTCCGACGACAACCCCGACCTCCTTCCCATAATGGAGGGCAAGGTAAGCGGCTCGGTGGCCACTTCCATGCCGCTGGCGCGCATGGGCGAACTGACGGCCAAGGCCGACCTCGAAATATCCGGCCTTTCCGTAGGGCCCGGCCAGGTGGGTTTTATCTCGATAAACCAGATAATACTGGGTTCCGGAAGGATTTCTGTAAACTCCACGGGCGGGAAAGCCGACCTTGAGGAGTTTTTCCTTACCGGTGGCGACCTTGAAATGAAGGGAAGCGGCACGGCACAGCTTGCCGAGCCGATTAAGGCCACAGCGGTTGACATGACCCTGAACATAAAGCCCTCTTCCCCCGCCGTGGTGGCGAAATTGCCGCTGCTTTTCGCCTTCATCGCCCCCAACAAGAACCCCGACGGAAGTTATACCGCTAAACTTAAGGGAGCCTTCGCTTCGCCTAGGCTCACCTCGAATTAATAAACCCCCAAGGAGCAAGAAATTATGTTAAGACCCGACTTTGAAAAGAGCGGCGGGCTCATTCCCGCCGTGGCGCAGGACGCAGACACCGGCGAGGTGCTGATGCTGGCCTACATGAACGAGGAGGCCCTGCGCCGCACCATCGAAACCGGCAAGGCATGGTATTACAGCCGTTCGCGCGACAAGTTCTGGATGAAGGGCGAATCCAGCGGCCACGTGCAGGTTGTGAAGGAGATTCGCCTTGACTGCGACGCCGACGCCATCGTCATCAAAATAAAGCAGCTTGGCGAAGCCGCCTGCCACACCGGCCACCGTTCCTGTTTTTACATGAAGTGGGACGGGCAAGGCTGGGCCGAGGAGGGAGAGCTGGTCTTCAATCCGGAGGAGGTTTACAAGAAATGAGTACCCTAAAGCTCGGAATACCCAAGGGAAGCCTTGAAAAATCGACCATAGACCTCTTCGGCAGGGCCGGCTGGAAAATCCACCAGAACTCGCGCAATTACTTCCCCACCGTGGACGACAGGGAGCTTAGGCTCTCTCTCGTGCGCGCCCAGGAGATGAGCCGCTATGTGGAGAGCGGGGTCCTTGACCTCGGCCTCACCGGCAAGGACTGGATTTTGGAGAACGATTCAGATGTGGTCGAGGTCTGCGACCTCGTCTACTCCAAAGCCTCCACAAATCCCGCCCGCTGGGTTTTAGTCGTTCCTGGAGACAGCCCCGTGAACAGGGCCGAGGACCTCGCCGGCAAAAAGATAGCAACTGAGCTGGTGGGCTTCACCAAGAGGTTCTTCAGGGAGAAGAAGGTTGAGGTAGAGGTCGAGTTTTCCTGGGGAGCCACCGAGGCCAAGGTCGTGGAGGGTCTTTGCGACGCCATAGTAGAGGTTACTGAGACCGGCTCGACGATAAAGGCCCACGGCCTCAAGATAATCGACACTCTCCTCATCACCAACACAAAGCTAATCGCCAATAAAGAGGCGTGGGAGGACCCCTGGAAGAGGCGCAAAATCGACCAGATAGCCCTCCTCCTCAAGGGCGCGCTTAAGGCCGAGGGCATGGTGGGGCTAAAGCTCAACGCCCCCAAGGAATCGATAGAGAAGCTTATGGAGATTGTGCCGAGCCTTCAGGCTCCGACGGTGGCCCACCTCTTCAAGAGCGACTGGCTCAGCGTGGAGACGGTAGTCAACGAGTCGGTGGTTAGGGAAATAGCGCCTAAGCTCGCGGAACTTGGCGCAACCGGCATAATAGAATACCCATTGAACAAGATTCTTTAGTTAATACCTACGGCGAATAAAAGGGCCGCCTTTTGAAGAGGCGGCCCTTTTGCATTTAAGTACTTTTGCCTGCCAGTGAATCAGTGATTTGCAATATTCGTTGTCGCAAATAAAAAAGGGGCTCCTTGGAGGAGCCCCTTTCAAAAGCAGGACAAGGTGAGCCGATTACTTGGCGGCCTTCTTTTTCTTGGTGCGGGCGGCCCTGGCCTTCACGAGGCGCTCGGCGAGGTTGAGGTTCTTGGCCATGGACTTTCTCTGGTCGGAGTACATCTTGGCCACCAGCGGGGTGCCGGAGGGAATGCCGAACTGCTTTCTGTACTGGCCGGGTTTCATGCCGTGGGCGGTGGAGATGTGCCTTTTGAGGGTCTTCATTCCCTTGCCGCAGACCATGCAAAAAACCTTGTCCGAACCGAAGGCGGCTTCCAGCGGAACCGCGGGCTTTACTTCAACGGGGGCTTCCGCCTCCACAATTGTAACAGCCTCGGCCACAAGCTCTTCGCCGCCGGAAAGAACGGCGAGCTTGTTAAAAACCATGTCGATTTCCAGGAGCAGATCGTCCTTGGAAATTTCATTCATGGAAGCGTGCGAAGCTACGATGTCAACAGTCATCTGGAGAAGCGATTTTTTATCCATAAGAACCTCCTGGGTGAAATATTGTTGCCTTTTTTTCGATTTATAATCAATAACATTACCCAATGCAAGAGCAATAACAATATTTTTTTACAAATTAACTGGTTTTTAGAATTACATATGCTTGTTTGATACTTAAATCAAAACAATTGAACCAGTGTTCGCGGCATATATAGTGGAATCTAAAAAATTAACGCCTATATCTTGTGCGGCGAATGAAAACGGGGTAAATCTGGGAAAAACGCGAAAAAAATTCAACCGCTGGACACCAATAGCGATTTCTAGTATGAATTGGGAAATTTTCCATCCCATTAAAGGAGGCCCAAAACCATGCAGCAAATAAAATACCTGCTGAATGACAGCGATATTCCGAGACAGTGGTACAACATCCTCCCCGACCTTCCCGCGGGGATGCTCCCTCCCCTCCATCCCGCCACGAAACAGCCCGTCGGACCAGACGACCTCGCTCCACTTTTTCCCATGGGCCTTATCGAGCAGGAGGTGAGCCCCCAGAGGTGGATAGACATTCCGCCGGAGGTTCTGGATATTCTCGTGCGCTGGCGCCCCTCCCCGCTCATCCGAGCCGTCGCCCTTGAAAAGGCTCTCGGCACCCCTGCCAAGATTTTCTACAAATACGAAGGCGTCAGCCCCGCTGGAAGCCATAAACCCAACACCAGCATCCCGCAGGTCTATTACAATAAAAAGGAAGGGGTAAAGCGCATCGCCACCGAGACCGGCGCCGGTCAGTGGGGCAGCGCCCTTTCGCTGGCCTGCAATTTCTTCGGGGTCGAGGCCAAGGTCTACATGGTCAAGATCTCCTACCAGCAAAAACCCTACCGCCGCGTGATGATGGAGACCTGGGGCGGCTCGGTCACGCCCAGCCCCTCGAACGAAACCAACGCGGGCCGCAAAATACTGGCCGAAAACCCCAATTCCACCGGCTCGCTCGGCATAGCCATCTCCGAGGCCGTGGAGGACGCCGCCAGCCGCGCCGACACCAAGTACGCGCTCGGCTCGGTCTTGAACCACGTCCTTTTGCACCAGACGATAATCGGCCTTGAGGCGAAAAAGCAGATGAAGATCGCCGGCGTCGATCCCGACGTCGTCATCGGCTGCTGCGGCGGCGGCTCCAATTTCTACGGCCTCTCCGCCCCCTTCATACAGGACAAGATAAACGGCGCGAAGGTGGATATAGTCGGGTGCGAGCCCGCCTCCTGCCCCACCCTTACCCGCGGCCACTTCCATTATGACTTCGGCGACTCGGTGGGAATGACCCCTCTCCTGCCCATGCACACCCTCGGCCACACCTTCATGCCCCCCTCGATACACGCGGGCGGCCTGCGCTACCACGGCATGGCCCCCATCGTGAGCGAGGTGCTTCGCCAAAAGCTGATGCGCGCCGAAGCCTTCAACCAGATAGAGTGCTTCCAGGCGGCTCTCACCTTCGCCCGCTGCGAGGGCATCATACCCGCGCCCGAATCGAGCCACGCCATACGGGGCGCGATAAACGAAGCCCTGAAAGCGAAAGAGGAGGGCAAAGAGAAAAATATCCTCTTCCTCCTCTCCGGCCACGGACACTTCGACATGTCCGCCTACGAAGCCTTCCTCGCCAACAATCTCGGCGATTTCGAACTGCCCCAGGGCGAGATAGACCGCGCCTGGAACGCGATAAAAGACTTCCCCGAGGCCAAGGAATTTTAGCTTTCAGGCAAAATCAGCGAATGAAAAAGGGGCTCCCGACGGGGGCCTCTTTTTTTTTACAGACACCCTTGCTTCTGTGAAAATTTGGACTACCATCAAACTTGAGGTGGTATCTGTGGAATCAGGCTTTACATAACCTGACGGTTTTGACTGAAAGGGGAAGAGCCATGTGGGACAGGGGAGAGGTTGAGGAGATAAAAGGAAAAGAAGAGGAACTGACCGAGAAGAGAAGGAGCTCCGAAACTAATTCCTCCATCGGCATCTACTTGAAAGAAATAAGGAAAAGCAGGTTGCTGAAAGCCGAGGAGGAGGTCGAGCTCGCCAACAGGATAGAGCACGGCGACGAGAGCGCCAGAAAGGCGATGATAGAATCCAACCTTCGCCTCGTCGTCAAAATAGCAAAGCGCTACATAAACAGGGGCCTTCCTTTCACCGACCTCATAGAAGAAGGCAATATTGGCCTGATAAAAGCCGTGGAGCGCTTCAAGGCCGACAAAGGCTGCCGCTTCTCCACCTACGCCACGTGGTGGATACGTCAATCTATAGAACGCGCCCTCACAAACCAGGTAAGCACCATCCGCCTGCCCGTCCACGTCTCCGACGACCTCGATCGCCTGCGCAGGGCGGGCGAAAAGATATCCCGCAAAACCGACCGTCTGGCCACCCATGAAGAACTATGCGAGCGCACCGGCTTTAGCGAAGCCTACGTAAGCCGCCTCCAGACGATAAAGTGCAAGGTCTTCTCCATCGACCAATCCTTGAACGAAGACGGGGAATTCACCCTCCAGAGCAAGATCGAAGACCCCAACGCCGAAGACCCCATGGACACCCTCTACAACGAGCGCATGCTCTCCTGCCTGACCCGCAAGGTTCAAGGGCTTAGCGAACGCGAAAAAAAGATATTAGCCCTGCGCTACGGCCTTGGAGACACCGAACCGATGACCCTCGAAAAAATCGGCACCGAATTCGGAGTCACCCGCGAGCGAATACGCCAGATACAGATAGAGGCTCTTACCAAAATCCGAGCCGCCTTCGAGGAAGAGGGCTTCGAGAACCCCGACAACTGCTGA
>SRXB01000251.1 GCA_009724975.1 bacterium
TATTGCTGGGCGGGAGTAAGGATTATTACTACCCTGCGGTTTTGCGCGCGGTTCTTTTCGCCGTCGTTGGGGGCCGCCGGATGGTACTGGGCCCTTCCCACCGCCTCCATGCGGGCGGGGTCTATATTCTTGCCCCACTGGAAGTAGCGAACAACCGAGGCGGCCCTTGCTGAGGAAAGCTCCCAGTTGGAGGGCCATTTATCCTTGATGGCTGGCCCCACCGCCATGTCGTCGGTGTGGCCTTCCACCCGTATCGTATCTTTGGACCCCGATAGTGTGGAGGCCAGCTTGTCGAGTATCGCACCGCCCGAGGCCTTTATCTCGGCGGTTCCCTGGTCGAAGAGTACGCTGTCCAGCACTTTTACCGCTATCGAGCCTTTCTGCTTCTCCACATCCACCTTTTTGTCGGCCATCTCCTTTTCCAGCTTCGCCTTAAGTTCGATTTCGCGCTGGCGAAGTGCATCGGCCTCCTTTTTCGCCCTCTCAAGTTCGGCCTTCGAGGAGGATAGCTCATCCCTGCATCCCTTCAGGGCCAGGTTCAGCTCCTGCTTCTCGGTTTCGCTGCCTGCGTTTTTGAGCTTCTCCTGGGCGGCGGCGAGGTCGGCCTGCGCCTTTTTCAGCTCGCTCTCGGCGCGTTTCAGCCCCGCCTCGCAGCCGTACTGGCCCGATCTGTACTTGTCGGCCTCGCTTCTGGCGGTGGAGAGCTCAGCCTTGGCGGTTTCCAGCTCGTTTTGGAGCTTGTCGCGCTCGGCGGAGGCGGCGGAGAGGTTTTGCTCGCACGCCCCGAGGGCGTTTACCTTCTCCTCGTAGAGCTGCTTGTTTACGCCGCAACCCGCGACCAGCGCGGCTACGGCCATGAAAGCGAATATCTTCTTCATGATTCTTATATCCTTGCTTGCTTGCGATTTATTAGCTACCCAAATTACATTATTAGCGAGCGGGCTCTTAGTCAAGTGCAACGGGAGCACTTCTACTACAAAAAAAATGTGATTTGATGGGCAAATGTTGATATTATTAAAAAGTGAGTCTCCGGAGGCCCTCCCGAACCTGCAACGAAGGAAATCGCGGAAAAAAAGATGCCCAGCCGATCGGAATCCCAGCTTAAATATATAGGCTACGCGGCGCTGGCCGTGATGGGTCTTCTGGTCATTGCAATTTTCGGCCTTGTCCTCCTCCAGAAAAGCGAGTACGACCGCGACATAAAAGACCGCCTTGAAGCCGCCGAGCGGCTCGTCAATTTTCACTTAGACAAGGACGCCGAAAAAATCTCCTCGATTATGGAAACCATAGTCAAGGACGACGATGTTCCCGGCCTTTTAGCGGCGGGCGACCGCGAAAAGCTTCTGAAGGAATACGGGCCTGTCTATTTCAAGCTCAATTCCGACTACCGCATCACCCACTTTTACTTCCACGACGCCAAGGGGGTGAACCTCCTTCGCATCCACCAGCCAAAGCGTTTCGGCGACAAGATAAACCGCGTCTCGCTCCAGCGGGCGATGAAGTTTGACCGGCCCTCGCGGGCGGTGGAGCTCGGTCCGCTCGGCACCCTTACCCTGAGAGTCGTTTTCCCGATAAAACAGGGGCTAAACACCGTAGGCTATCTCGAACTTGGCGAAGAGATAGGCCACGTGATGGAAAACCTAAAGCATACTCTCGGCAACGAATGGGTCTTCACCCTGGACAAGAAGAGGCTGGACAAGGCCGGATGGGAATCCGGCGCCACAGTGGTCGGCTCAAGGTCGAGGTGGGACGATTTCGCCGACATAGTCGTCGTCCAGAGCTCCTTTAGCGAAAACCACCCCCAAACCTTCCCCATAATCACAAATCCCGGGCAAAGGCACGCCGACAGGGGGGAAGTCGCCATCGGCATGCGCTATTACCACCCCGAGTGGATATCCATTGGCGACGCGGTGGCGGGCGAGGCCGGAAAACTTTTCATATTCTTCGACGTGACCGAGCAGAAGATAATCCAAAGAAGGCTCCTCCTCACGGTGGGACTTATAGGCCTTCTGTGCGCTATAGGGATTATTGCCTTTTTCATGGTCTCCCTCTCCCGCCAAAAGAGGATGATGCACTCCAGCCACCTTGAGGAGCTTCTGGCCGAGAGCGAGAAGCGGGAGGACGACAGGCAGGCCCACCTCGCCCAGATGAAGGATGCCCAGCTTGAGCTGGAAAAGAGAGGCCGCCTCCTCGGCATCATACTCGACACCATCCCCACTCCTATCACCTACAAAGACTCAAACGGGAATTACCTCGGGATAAACTCCGCCTTCTCCTCTTTCTTCGCCGTGGACAAAGAGGCGGTGAAGGGCAAAAAGCCTGAGGATATATTCCCCGGCGACGACGCCATAATCCACCAGGAGGCCGACGAAACCGCCCTGCGCACGGGCCGCAGCGTCTCTTACGAGATGAGAATCAAAGATTCGGCGGGTAAATTCCACGACACCTTCATCACCAAAACCTCCTACAACCCCGGGCAGGGCGAAAAGCCCGGCGTCGTGGGGGTTATTTTCGACATATCCGAACGCAAGGAGGTCGAGCGAAAGCTTCGGGAGCGCGAAGAGCGCCTGCGGTCAATCTTCGAGAACGCGATGGACGGCATCTTCGCGGGCGACCCCTCGGGCCGCTTCACCTCCGCCAATCCGGCGCTTTTGAAGATGCTCGGCTACTCGGAGAGTGAACTTTTCACCCGCACCCTCAACGACATAACCCACCCCGACGACCGCAGGCAATCGAGCCTTGCTCTGGCGCAGGTGCTTACCGGCACCAAGAGCGCCGCCGACCTGGAAAAGCGGCTGGTAACGAAGCTGGGCGACGTCATCTGGGTAAGGCTCGCCGCCACCTGGGTTTTCGACGAAAAGAAAAACCCCCTCTTCACCATAGGCATCGTACACGACGTAACCGCCGAGAAAGCCGTGGAGGAGGAGAGAAAGCGCCTCATCACCGCAGTATCGCAGGCCGACGAAGTCATAGTGGTGACCGACGCGAACGGGGTGATAGAGTTCGTCAACCCCGCTTTCGAGAAGATAACCGGCTACACCGCCGAAGAGGTCGTTGGCCGTACCCCCAAGATACTCAAAAGCGGCGCGCACCCGCCAGAATTCTACGAAAACATGTGGAAGACGATAAAAGAGGGGCGGGTGTGGCGCGGCATCATCGCCAACAAAAAGAAAAACGGCGAATCATACAAGGAGCGCTGCACCATATCGCCGGTGCGCGACTCCTCGGGCAAAGTGCTCAACTACGTCGCCGTGAAGCAGGACCTCTCGCGCGAAACCGAGCTGGAAGACCAGCTGCGCCAGGCGCAGAAGATGGAAGCGGTCGG
>SRXB01000252.1 GCA_009724975.1 bacterium
TCGGAAGAAAAAGTTTGTCAAAAAAAACCAAGGGGCAACACTATACAAAATACCGGAACGGATTTCCAGAGTTTCAAATAGTCTTTTTGAACGTTCGGGTTGACTCGTGCCTCCTCCCCTGCCATAATTTAACGGCCGTTAAAAAAAACAGCGCATCCGGAAAGCCCCAAGCAGGCATGATTACAAGGTTTTTAGAGGATTTTGGCGGAACGTGCCTCTATCATATAAATATGATGGGGAGAATGACCATTTTCCTCTTCCAGTGCATATGGGCTTCGGTAACCCCCCCTTATTCCTTCCGCTCGATAATGCGCCAGATCAACTTCATCGGCGCCCGCTCCCTCTTCGTCATCGTCTTCACCGGCCTCTTCACCGGCATGGTCCTTGGGCTGCAGGGCTACCACCTGCTAAGTAAATACGGCTCGATAGGCGCGCTTGGCGCGGCGGTGGGCAACGGCCTCGTCAGGGAGCTTGGGCCGGTGATGACCGCGCTGATGGTCATAGGCAGGGCCGGCTCGGCGATGTGCGCCGAAGTGGGCATAATGCGAAACTCCGAGCAGCTGGACGCCCTTGAGTGCATGGCCATAGACCCGATAAAATACCTTCTGGCGCCCAAATATATCGCCACCATCTTTTCCGTCTTCCTTCTCTCGTTCGTATTTGACGCCTCCGGCATCATAGGGGGTTACTTCGTCGGCGTCTCCCTTAGCGACGTTAGCATCGGCAGCTATTTCCAGGGTATGTACGACTCGGTGAATTTCGACGACCTTCGCATGGGGATGTACAAGGCGCTGGTCTTCGGGCTTTTGACGGTTTGGATCGCCACGGCCAAGGGATTTTTCGTCCACAGGGAGAGAATGGGCGGCTTCGGGGCCGAGGGGGTGAGCCGCGCCACTACGAACGCGGTGGTTTTCTCCTCTGTTTCGATACTGGTCTGGGACTACCTCATCGGCGCGCTGATGATTTAGGGTCAATGCCTTGAACGCCATAGAGATTCAGAATCTATATAAAAGTTTCGGCGGCCAGCTGGTGCTGGAAAACGTCAACCTCGCGGTGCCCGAGGGCAAAACCCTTGTCATAGTCGGCGCTTCGGGGCAGGGCAAAAGCGTTTTGCTCAAGCACATGCTTGGGCTCTTGACTCCCGACGGCGGCAAGGTGATGGTGCTGGGCAAGGACGTTGCCGCGCTAGGGCGCGCCGAGCTTGCCGAAGTGCGCAAAAACTACGGGGTGCTCTTCCAGAACGCCGCCCTCCTGGATTCCATGAACGTCTTCGACAACATTGCCCTTCCGCTTCGCGAACGGGCAAAGATGAAGGAGCCGCAGGTCAAGGCGAGGGTAGAGGAGCTGTTGGGGCTGATGGACCTTCCAGGGGCGGGCGAAAAATACCCCGACCAGCTTTCCGGCGGCATGCGAAAGCGGGTCGGCCTTGCCAGGGCGCTGGCGCTTAACCCCAAAATAGTCTTTTTCGACGAGCCCACCACGGGGCTCGACGTTCACAAGTCCAACGAGATTTACAGGCTTTTTTACAAGACCCAGAAGGAACTGGGGTACACCGCCGTAATCGTCAGCCACGACGCGCCTAAAATTTTCAAGCTGGCCGACAACGTGGCCCTTCTGGCTGAAAGGCGCATACAGGAAAGGCTGCCGCCCGAAGAATTCCAGTTAAGCCAAAACCCCCATGTTCGGGCATTCGTGGAAATAACGATGGGGCCGGTTTATTCAAGTTTTTCCGAAGAGGCGAAATCTTCATGAAAAAAATAAGCGTTGAAACCTGGGTGGGGCTCTTCGTCATAATCGGCTTCGCCTGCTTTTCCTTCATAGCGATAAAGCTGGGCGACGTAGACATCACCGGCGCCGACCGGTACAACCTCACCGCCCGCTTCACCTCCGTCTCGGGGCTCAAAATCGGGGCTCCGGTCGAGCTTGCGGGCGTAAGGGTGGGCACGGTGAACTCAATCTCGGTGGACAAGAAGGATTTCGAGGCCACCGTGGCCTTCAACGTCGAAAAAGGGGTTGACCTCCCCTCCGACACCATCGCCTCCATCCGCACCGCCGGAATAATCGGCGACAAATTCATAAAGCTAACCCCGGGCGGCATGGACGATACCCTCAAGGAAGGGTCGCAGATAACCGAAACGGAAAGCGCGATCATGCTGGAAGAGCTAATCAGCAAATACATCTTCGAAAAGAACTAGATGGCGCGAAAACCCCTCCTTTACGCAACCTTCCTCCTTGCCTGCCTCATTCTGGCGGCGGGATGCGCATCCAAAAAGACCTCCGAGCCCGCGGCCGGGGAGAGGGACGAAGCTTTTCTGGCCACCGAAAATGGCTCCGAGGACGAGCTTTTCGTCGACCCTTTCGACGAAGCGCCGCCGGTAGACCACTCAAAGGATGAAAAGGCCGACATAGCCGACCCGATAGAGGGTTTCAACCGCGCAATCTTCACCTTCAACGACAAATTCTACTTCTACGTGGCCAAGCCGGTGGCAAAGGGATGGCGGGCGGTGGCCCCCGAAAGCGTTCGGGTGGGGCTTGGCAATGTCCTTTACAACATCCTTGCGCCTGTCAGGCTGGTGAACAACATTCTCCAGCTAGACTTCATGGGTGCGGCTGGGGAGGTCACCCGCTTCGCGGCAAACTCCACCGTGGGGCTTTTCGGCTGGTTCGACCTAGCAGCCGAAAACGGGCTGAAACCTGACGACGAGGACCTGGGCCAGACCTTCGGCAGGTACGGCGTGGGCCACGGCTTTTACCTGGTCCTTCCCTTTCTGGGCCCTACAAGCCTCCGGGACGCCACCGGCGACGTTTTCGACTCCTTCCTCCACCCCTTCGCCTACACGCTTGAGGGCGATCCGACCCTGGAAATGGCCGCCTTCAAGGCCGTAAAGATAGAAAACACCCTTAGCCTTGACAAAGACACCTATGAAAACGTAGTAAAAGAGCAGATAGATCCCTATCTCTTCATGCGCAACGCCTACTACCAGATACGGGAAAGCAGCCTCAAGCGATAAGGGGCGAGAGGGCAGGAACCTTGGGAAAGAAAATCGCGGCTCTTTTGACGGCTTCACTATTTTTCTGCGGCGCGGCGCTTGCCCTGCAAACGCCTACAGCGTCGATGAAATCGACCATCGACTCGGTAATCTCGATACTAAACGACAAGTCAAAATCAAAAACCGACCGCCGCGAAAAGGTAATAACTACCGTCCGCGCAAAGTTCGACTTTCCGGCCATGAGCCAGTTCGTCCTCGCCGCCAACTGGAAAAAGGCAAGCGAAGAGCAAAAAAAGCTCTTCATCGACAAATTCGGCAAAGTGCTTGAGCAGA
>SRXB01000575.1 GCA_009724975.1 bacterium
GCTGGTGGGCGGCGCAAGGCTTGGCTTTGAGGTGGGGGAAATCTCGGATTACTCCCGCCAGCCGCTTTTCAGGCCGATTTTCGAGAGGGAGCTGGCCAGGGTCCTCTCAACGCGCGAAAAATCAGGCTACATCGTAGACATAAACATAAGCAGGGTCAAAATCGACTCCTCCTCCCTAACTTCGGGCGGCGTCCCCACCCAGTCCACCATGCAGGCCGAGTTCACCTACACCATAAAAAAAGGCGGCGAGGTGATTTTCAAAGAGCTTTCCTTCATTGAACGCGAGCGCTTTAAACCCATCGACGGCCAAAGGCTTTACAGCGGCGAGGAGGAGGCGATGCGCTTTCTCTCCGAGCGTATGGCCAGCAGGCTGGCCGACGAAGTCTCGGCCCGCCTGGGGCGGCTGGAAGGCGGTAAATGAAAGCCGCGCCGGTAGTTCTCATCTCGGGCGAGGAGTCCTTTCTCGTGGACCGCGAGATCCGCGAGGTTGAAAAGGAATGCCAGATTACCTCGGCTGAGGATTTGAACCGCCAGCTTTTCGAAGGATCCGAGAGCGACCCCGCCGCAGTCGTCAACGCGGCGCGCACCCTCCCCTTCATGGGCGCGAAGCGGCTGGTGATAGTGAAAAACGCCGGCGCGTGGAAGGCGGAAGGGTGGGATATAGTAGCTCGCTACCTTGAAAAGCCTAACCCCTCCACCACCCTCGTACTCGTCGTGCCCAAGCCCGACAAGCGAAGGGCGGTCTTCAAGC
>SRXB01000253.1 GCA_009724975.1 bacterium
GTAGCTCTACTTCACCTTTATCGTCACTGCGCCGCCCTCGAAGGTGGCGTCGGCGAATTTTTCCCCCTCCTCAAGCGGCCCGCCCATGGATTTTCGCGCCCGAAGGTATTTCCCGCCCTCCGAAAGGTTTAAAAAGAGCTCTCCCTTCTCGTCGGTTGGGCCGGCGGAGAGGGCGGGGTGGCCGGAACGCTCCGCGCTCGGGTAGGCCATAACGTAAAACCCCTTCAATGGCGCGCCCTTTGAATCCGTCACCAGTATTTTCACACCTTTTGAGGAGGTTGCCCCCCCCTCAAGCTCGTCCAGCCGCTGAACGAGCGGTATTTCAACCTCGATCTCCTCGCCTTCGGCCACCGTCACCGGGTTTTTTGCGTAATAGTTGAAGAGATCGCCCTTTTCAAGGGGGCCGGAAGTGCCGCCCTTGGCCCTTTTGCGCGCCACCAGGTAATATTTCCCCGGCTTTACGGCGACCGAGAAATTACCGCTTGCGACCGGAGCGGTGATATCGGCCTGGCCGCGAAAGGAGCTGTCGGGGGAGGAGTAGAAAAAGAGGTAAGCCTTCTGCGCGGGTTTGCCTTTATGGGTCAGCACGCCCTTTACGGCGGTTTTGCCTCCCTTTTTCGTCTTCTGCGCCCCTGCCCTGGCGAGGTTGAGCCCCGCCTGCGTGAATTTGCCCTTTTGGACCGTAACCGGCGAGCCCAGGAAGATCGAATAAAGGTCGCCCTCCTCCACGGAGCCCGAATTTCCCTTATTCTTCTTTATGCCGTCGATTACGTACCTTCCATCGGGGAGTTCGAGCTTCGCAGAGCCGTCGGGGCCGGAGAGGACGCTCTTGACCGGCGGTTGACCGGAATCGGGGCCGAAGGAGCCGGGGATATGGGCGAAGGCCCGCACCGTCACCCCTGCGATATTCTTGCCCTCAAAGGAGACCAGCCCCTCGACCCCGCCTGCGAGCACTCCCGAGGATATGAGTGACAAAACAAGGGCTAAAATCAACTTAACGCGCATGAATCCTCCATCCTTGGCCCGATTCTACTCCAAATACGGGGCGCTTTGCAGATAAAAGGTGGGTTGGGGTGCAACGCGGCCAAAGTTGTGGTATTGTGGAATCACAGGCAGGTTTTTTATTTTCATGGAGCCACCATGCGATACAGATACATTGCAATTGCCGCTGCTCTGTTGTTTTCCCTGGTTTCGTGCGCCCAAACCACCGAGCCGCCGCCCAAGGTCAAGGCCCTTGTGGTGGAGGGGGCGACAAACGTTTCGATACATCCGCTGGACGATGGCGGGTGGCAGGTGACCTTCGACCTTTGCGCCGCCTGGCCCGCGAAAGACTTTCTGGAATACCTTAGAAAGCATATGCGCGACTCCAATTACCTGCCGGACCGGCTTGGGGAGAAGGGGGTTTGGAGCTGGGACGAGCACCTCGACACCTCGAAAAAAGATGAGGCTTACGTGCGCCAGTATATTGCGCCATGGTCGACTATAGCGGGAAAGCAGACGGCTTTGGTGAGTCTGCAGTATTTCAGGCTGGCCAAGAACGACTGGGATGACAAGCTAAGGGTTTATATAATACTAAGGTGATAAAAAAGCCCGCTTGCGCGGGCTTTTTTTGGCTCAGTCGGCGAATTTCGCCAGCCGGTAGTTCTTTTTCCCCTTGCGAAGCACCATTACCCCGCCCGGGGCCAGGTTCTCGCGGGTGACCTTCAGGTCGGCTCCGGTTACCTTGGCGTTGTTGAGATATACCCCGCCGCCGGAAAGGTCCCTTTTGGCCTCGCCTCGTGAAGAGCAAAGCCCCGCCTCGAAGATAAGGTCAATCACCGGCAACCCCTCGTCCAGTCGCGAGATGCCCATCTGAACGGAAGGCACGTCCGCGAAGATGTCGGCCAGGTCCTCCCCGCTCAACCCCTCTATTTCGCCGCCGAAAAGGACCTCGCTGGCCTTTTTGGCCCTGGCCAGCCCCTCCTGGCCGTGCACCAGGATCGTGGACTCCTCGGCGAGCCTCTTTTGGGCCAGCCTGCGGCCCGGGTCGGCTCCATGTTCCTCCATTATCGAGGCAATATCTTCCATCGGCAGGAAGGTGAAGAGCTTCAGGTATTTCTCCACGTCGCGGTCGTCGGTGTTGATCCAGTACTGATAATATTTGTAAGGGCTTGTGCGCTTGGGGTCCAGCCAGATGGCGTTGCCCGCGCTTTTGCCGAACTTTTCGCCCCTGGCGGTTGTGAGGAGGTAAGAGGTCAGCCCGTAGGCGGTCTTTCCTTCCGCTTTTCTGATGAGGTCGGTCCCAGCAGTTATGTTCCCCCACTGGTCGGAGCCGCCCCCCTGGATGGTGCAGCCGTAATTGCGGAAAAGATGGAGAAAATCGTAGGCCTGCATCGTCTGATAGCTGAACTCGGTGTAGCTTATGCCGTTTTCGGAGGCCAGGCGCGATTTGACCGAGTCTTTCTGTAACATGATGTTGAGGTTGAAGTGCTTGCCCACGTCGCGGAGCCACTCGATGAAGGTCATCGGCCCTATCCAGTCGTTGTTGTCGAGGATGAGGGCGGGGTTTTCGCCGGTGAAATCAAGAAAGTGGGCGAGCTGTGCCCGTATGCCCGCGACGTTTTGCGAAACCTGCTCCCTGGTAAGGAGGTTTCGCTCCGAGCTTTTGCCGCTCGGGTCGCCTATCATGCCCGTGGCCCCGCCGACGAGCGCAATCGGTTTGTGGCCGCACTTTTGAAAGTGCGCCAGCACCATTATCGGAACCATGCTGCCGAGGTGGAGGCTGTCGGCGGTGGGGTCGAAGCCGATGTATATGGTCCTTTTTTCTTTTTTCAGTATCTCTTCGAGGGCGGGGTCGGTGCATTGGGCGAGAAAGCCGCGCTCGGCGAGGATTTCGTAGACGGATTTCATCTTTATCTCCCCTTTAGGGAATGTCGCGTTCTTCAAGGGGGTGTATTATGCCTTTTTCAGCGTTATTTTCAAACCAAAGTTCCCTTAAGGGAGGGCGACTATGGTTATTTTTACCTCCGGCCTTTTCGCATGGGACGGTTTTCCGTGAGGGATGATAAATTTTTATGGAAAGGTATTGCCAAAGGGGAAACTCGCGCTAAAGTAAGGGGAATTTTTATTTCATTTTGGGGAAACTGCATTGGAAAAGAGAAGATTCGCGAGAGAGCAGGTCTCTGTCTCGGCGAAAGTTTTTGAGGTCGGCGACGAGAATTCGCCGTTGACGCTTGAACTTAGCCAATTGGGCCAGGGAGGGTGCCTCGTGAAGGGCGAGGAGTTCCTAGGGGTGGGCCGTGTTTTCGGCATAGCCCTGGAGTTCGGGGAGACC
>SRXB01000254.1 GCA_009724975.1 bacterium
CTCCCACACCGCCTCCCCCGCCGCGTTGCTCTCGAAAAAACCTTTCCCTGCAAGGCCTTTCAAAAAGAGGGCGTTTTTCGGCTCCCCCGACAGAACAGACAATTGAGACGGGGACGAGTTCGCCCGCACCACCAACCCGACCGAGGGCAACAGCCAGAGTGGCTGCGCGCTCCCAACGAGAAAGACGGGCAGAAGAAAGGGACCAACCCATGTTCACCAAGATCGAGCTTCAGGAAAGCATCGCGAGCAACAGCAACATCTCTCTGGCACAGGCGGACGTCGTGGTCGACGCGCTCGTGCGCGACATGGCAGCGGCGCTCGTCCGCGGCGAGGGGATCGAGATTCCCCTCTTCGGCACCTTCTCCCTGGTGCCTGTGGAGAACACGATCCACCTCAGCGAGGACGGCACGAGGGCGGCCGAGATCGTCTCCGCCGACAGGGTCGTCTTCGAGCCCGCCCTGGCACTGCAGGGGCTGATGGCTTTCGCCGCCAACCACCCGCCCTTCGACTGGTCCGCGAGGCCCGCCGAGCCGAACGACGCCTAGCTCCAAAGCCGGCGGCGGAGCACGGTTTCCAGCCTTTCCCGTGCTCCGCCTGCCCGGCGACCTTTCCAGACAAACTCAACCAGAAACCAGCAGAACAAAGACAGAAGGAGAACACGATGGTGCACTCGAAAGCAGACATGGTCGCAACCCTCGCCAGGGAGGCGGGGATCCCCAAGGAGAGGGCCTCGGCAGCCCTCGACGCCCTGACAGAGGGGTTCGCCACCGCGCTCGCCTCCGGCCAGGCGGTCGACATCTTTCGCCTCGGCAGGCTCACGCCCTTCGAACGGAAGGCGAGAAAAGGGCTCAACCTCAGGACCGGCGAGCCGGTGGAGATCCCGCCAACGAGGACGGCCAAGTTCGCCCCTGCGCCCGCGCTCAAGGCGCGTCTGAACCCCACGAAGGAAACGGGGGCCGGAAAGTTGGAACCGGTCCCCGTGCAGAAGCCCAAGGAGCCCCGGGCGACCGGCGGGAAGTCGGCGGCCAGGGAAGGGGAGGAGAAGAAACCGCTCTTCTCGAAGAAGGGCAAGGAGAAGGTCGGCGGAAAGGAGGCGCCGGAGTACTACGAACCGAGGGAGAAGATGTTCGACTAGGCAGGTTGGGGCAAAGGCAGGCCCGGACCTGGCCTTGTCGGACGAAAAAAGGACAAAGGCAGACAACAACAACCAAGAACGAGTCGCTGTGACAAGCAAGGCCGGCATCCTGCGTGGGTGTCGGCCTCTTTTTGTCTCAGGGAAAGGAAATACAGCAAATGAAGAAGATCAAGAGTGTCGAAGAAGCCGAAACTTCCGGCCTGCCCGAGAACGTGCGGGCCGTTGCGACTAGGCTCGTCGAGGACCTGATCCGCATCTACAGGGACGAGATCGGCGCCGAATGGGATCCCGAGGTCGACGGCTACGTCGTCGTCATCGAAGCCACCGACAAACCCGACGACCCCGAGATCGTCGAGACGGTGGGCTATCTCCTGCACGAGGCGCCCTTCGAGGGTGTCACCTATGAGGACGGGTGCTTCCTCACCTGCGTCCTCTGGAACAACGACGCCGGATTGACGATAGCCATCGTCGACCACGAGGACCTCGACCCCAGGCTGCGCGCCGTGCTGGAGGCCGACCTCGTATCGGAGGCAGGCGATGGGTGAAGACTACAGGGACTACGAAGACAAGTACGACGAGAAATCCTTTTGGTCGAAGGTGAAGGAGATGCCCTCCACGGCAGGTTGTGAGGCCGTGAGGAAGGCGCTGACCCTCTGGTGCGTGCTCACCTCCGACGACACTCCAGTCTGGGCCAAGGTGCTGATCACCAGCGCTCTGGGCTACTTCGTCATGCCCCTCGACCTTATCCCCGACATCCTGCCCTGCGGTTTTCTCGACGATATCTCCGCAATGGCCCTTTGCCTGGCTGAGGTCGAAGCCTTCGTCACACCGGAGATAGAGGCAAGGGTCGAGGAGAATATGCCGGAGAGGTGGCGCAGGCAGCCAAAGGAGTGAACCGGCAAGGCAACAGGCATCAGTCCAACCCAGACAAAGACGACAAGCAAAGGACAACGAGGGCCCCTCAAGCCATGCCGCTGAGGGGCCTTTTTGAGTGAAAGGAACACATGAAAGATGAAGATACAGCGCACGGGTTACCCCCTCAAAATCTTAGGCGTCTTCGCCGACGTGCTCGATGGGCATCTCGAAGGAAAGAAAGGCCCCGTCACCATAAACTTCCGCGACCCCGACTACAGCCCCGAAAGAGGCGGCTACCACCCCGTGGAGGTAAGGGTCGAGGCCGACGGCCGCATCGCCTACGTCACCGACTTCGCCTACTGCGGCGGTCAGTTCCCCGAACTGGCGAAAGAACTTGATTTCGACTTCAACCTTGGCCTCTTCGGGCATATGAGCGCTGACTTCCCCATAGAAGAAGGAAGAGAGCTTTTCGCAATCTTTCAGGACAACTTCGTTGCCTACCACGGCTGGGGTGTCTTCGAGGTCACGGTGGAGGTGGAGCGATGAAAAACAGCCTGGAACTTACCAAGGACGAACTTCGCTTCACCCTCCTTGCCCTCGCCGACGCCGTCAGTACCCGTGGCAACCTCGCCATAGCCTCCGCCACCGACAAGCTGCGCCGCCAGTGGGCACTTCGCCACGAGACTCATGCTCCCCACTGGGAGGCGATAACCCTGGACGAGGCGAAAGAAGCCTTCAGTGCTGACGGTCTGACCTTCCCAGGTGACCTTGGCTCCGTCGTCGTTCTCGTCACCTCCGATCCCCACTACGAGGCGGACGACGTTTCACTTGAGGTGCATTTCTTAGCTAAAGACGCGAAGACCGACGACTTGCCGCTCATGGAGGTCCTCTTCAAGGAAGAGGCTCACCGACTGGCGGCGGAGAGCATGGCCGAGGCTGGTTGGGTGGGACCGTCGCTTGTGAGGTCGCTCCTGTCGGCCGAGCTTAGACAGGTGCTCTACAACAAGGGCTTCCATATTCCGGTCAACCCGGGTTGGATGACGGAGACGAAGCTCCACTCCCTGAGCGACGTTGACGACATGCCGGTCTACGCCGAGAGGGAGTGACGGCCATGAGAGAGGTCACTTTAACCATCTACACACTGGATGAACTCGCGCCGGAGGCGAGGGCCAAGGCCATCGAGAAGCACCGCGACGTGAACACTTTCGATGATTGGTGGCGCTCCCTCCACGAGGATTTTGCCGAGCGGATCGCCGACCATGGTTTCTACGGCAAGACCTTCTTCTGGACCCTCGAAGGTCAGAACAGAGGGATC
>SRXB01000255.1 GCA_009724975.1 bacterium
AAAGCGCAGTCTTCATCCAGTGCTCCGGCTCCCGCGACCCCGCGCACCACAAGCCTTACTGCTCAAGGGTCTGCTGCCTCTACACCTCCAAGCAGTCAAAGCTCCTTTGCCAGCAAAATTCCGGCGCCAAGGCCATCGTCTCCTACATGGACATCCGCACAGACATAAAGCTCTGCGAGGAATACTGCCAGGAGAATATCGACAGCGAGGGGATTTTGTACGTAAGAGGGCGCGTCTCGAAGCTCTGGCGAGAGGGGGATAAGGTGGCCCTCTGGACCGCCGACACCCTAAGCGGCGAAAAAATCCTCATCGAGGCCGATATCGTGGTGCTGGCGCAGGCTATAGTTCCCTCACGGGGGAGCGCCGAGCTGGCCCAGGTCGTACGCGCAAGCGCCGACCAGAACGGTTTTCTGCAGGAGAGCCACATCAAGCTTCGCCCCGTGGAAAGCTCGACGATGGGCGTCTACCTCGCGGGCGCGGCGCAATACCCCAAAGACATAACCGACTCGGTCTCCCAGGCGCTTGCCACCGCCTCAAAGATACAGACCCTCTTCGCCAACGAAGAGCTCTCGCAAGACCCGCTGGTAGCCTCGGTCGAGCCCGACATCTGCTCGGCCTGCGGCCTTTGCGTCCCCATCTGCCCCTACCAGGCGCGCTCGCTTGATGAACGGGCTATGTTCTCAAGGGTCAACGAAGCCCTTTGCCAGGGGTGCGGCGCCTGCGTCGCGGTCTGCCCCAACAAGGCCTGCTCGCTCAAAAACGACTCCCCCGCGCAGGTCTTCGACCAGATTGACGTATTCACGAGCGTGGAGCGCGAAGAAAAGTGCGGATGCGCGCCGCTCGTAACGGAGCTAGGATGAACGGTTTTGCAAGCGAAGTCGCCAGGCGCAGCGGGCAGGAGATAAACTCCTGCTACCAGTGCGGCAAGTGCTCGGCGGGCTGTCCCACGGTAAAGTGGTTCGACTGGCCCAACCACGGCGTAATACGCAAAATCCAGCTGGGCGAGGAAAAGGCCCTACTTGAATCCCACGCCATCTGGATGTGCGTCGGCTGCGAAACCTGCGGCACCCGTTGCCCCAACAACATAAGAATCTCCCGCCTTATGGACGCGATGCGCAATATCGCCCTTGAGCGTGGGATAAAATCGCCCGAACCGGCGGTGATGGCCTTTCACAAATCCTTCGTCGGCAGCGTGGGCCGCTTCGGCAGGGTCCACGAACTTTCGATGCTCATCGAGTTCAAACTTCGCACCATGGACTTCTTCACCGACCTCGTCTCCGGCCTCGCCCTCTTCGCCAAGGGCAAAATACCGCTTTTGCCCTCCTCGGCCAAAGGCAAAGGGCAGCTCGCGGGCTTTTTCAGGCGCACGCCGAAGGGGGGCGAACGATGAAGCTCTCCTTTTACCCGGGCTGCACCGCCCACTCCACCGCGTGGGAATTCATAACCTCCACCAAGGCCGTCATGGGCGCGCTTGGAGTGGAGCTTCAGGAGATAGAGGACTGGAACTGCTGCGGCGGGGCCAGCGCCAGGGTGGTGGACAACATGCTCTCCCTCGGCCTTCCTGCGCGAAACCTCCTCATCGCCAAAAAAACCGGCAAAAACCTCCTCGCCCCCTGCGCCGGATGCTTCAACAACGTGCGCCGCGCCCTCACCGCCTTCAATGAGGGTGGGGAAGAGGCCAAAGCCCTCGCCGAAGAGCTTGGCGAAGGCTTCGGCGGCGAGATAGACGTCTGGTCCTTCATAGATTTCTTTGAAAGTCCGGGCGTCCTCGAACAGGTGCGGGCGAGGGTCAAAAAGCCCCTTAGCGGCCTGAAAATAGTCGCCTACTACGGCTGCCAGATGGTCAGGCCCCCGCTGACGGCGGGCTGCCGCGAGTGGGAAAACCCCACCGCACTCGAAAAGGCCTGCGAAGCGGTTGGCGCGACCGCGCTGGACTGGTCTTACAAGGTCGATTGCTGCGGGGCCGACATGGGAATAAGCCACGGCAAGCACTGCGCCGAAATCGTGACTAAAATCTGCGAGGAAGCCAAAAAGGCCGGAGCCGACGCCATAGTAGTCTCCTGCGGCCTCTGCTCGGCCAACCTCGACATGCGGCAAAAGACCACCCGCCTGCCGGTCATCTACATAACCGAGCTTTTGGGCGCGGCTTTTCAGTGCGAAGGCGTGGAGAAGTGGTGGAAAAAACACATAATCAGCCCCGCCGGGCTTTTCTAGACGGGCGTCAGGGTGAAATATGAGCCATAAGGACGTTAAAAACACCGCGATAGTAGTCGGCGGAGGCCCTGCGGGAATGCAGTCGGCCCTCCTGCTGGCGGGCAGGGGCCACAAGGTGGTCCTTGTCGAGCGGGCGCCCGCACTCGGCGGCCTCTTTCCCCTTCTGGACAACCAGTTCCCCACCCAGTCGTGCGGCGTATGCTTCATGGCTTGCGATACCCCCACTTATTGCCCCTTTCTCCAGTGCTCGCTCCACGAAAACATCAAAAGCGTGACCAACGCCTCCATAAAGAGCGCCAAAAGGGAAGGCGGCGAGTGGAGAGTTGAAATCTCCGTCGCCCCCACCTGCGTCGACATCGAAAAATGCACCGATTGCGGTGGATGCGAGGCGGTCTGCCCCGTCGAGGTGAAGCGCGAGTTCGGCGAAGGGCTTGAGACTAGAAAGGCCGTTTACCGCCACTACCCCAAATCGGTCGCCAAGGGCTACGTGGTCGATGCAGTCAACTGCACCCGCTGCGGCGAGTGCGTGAAGGCGTGCAAGAGCGGGGCGATAGACCTCGACGCCAAGGGGCTGGAGATTTCCGAGAGCGGCGCGGCTGTGATACTGGCCACGGGCGCGGAGCTTTTCACCGTTTCGGGTAAGGGCGAATTCGGCGCGGGCCGCTACCCCAACGCGATATCGGCTGTAAAGTTCGAGCGCATGCTCTCCTTCGGCTCGCCGTCGCTCGGCATGCCCGTATGCCCCAAAGACGGCAAAACGCCCGACTCCATAGCCTTCATACAGTGCGTCGGCTCCCGCGACCCCGCCCTGGGGCGCTCCCACTGCTCCTCGGTCTGCTGCATGTTCACCCTAAAGCAGGCGCTATTCGCAAAAGAGAGGCTCCCGAAGGCCAAGATAACCGTCTACTACATGGACCTGCGCGCCTTCGGCAAGGACTACGAGGAATACATCGAAAAAGCAAAGGCCGCAGGAATAGAGTTCGTCCGCGCCATGCCCTCGCTCCTTCGCCAAAGCCCCCTTGACGGCTCCATCGAGATAACCGTTTCAAGGCAAGGCTCTCTCTCGACCGAAAGCCATTCTCTGGCGGTG
>SRXB01000576.1 GCA_009724975.1 bacterium
CGTCGCGCTGGCCGACCTCGACGCCGACGGCGACCTCGACATGGTCTTCTCTGATAACGGTGGAAATACGCCGACGGCCTATTACAACCAGAACAGGGGATTCAATTTCATCCGACGTCCGGTGGGAAACGCCACCGCCATCTCCTCGGGAGCCGTGGCGGCTGGGGATTTCGACGAGAACGGAGCGATAGACCTTTACATAGGCTTCAGCGGGGAGGATCGCCTCTACCTTAACCAGGGAACCCAAAGCCCCTTCGAGGAGGCTTCGCCCTACGCGGCCAACGGCACTTACGCGAGCGCCGTGGAGAGCCTCGCGGTGGCCGATTTCGACGGCGATGGCGACATGGATTTCATAGCCGCAGGTCTTGACGGCTCCGGGGCCTTCCCGCTTTTCGCGAACGGGGGTTACGGGTATTTCAATGAGCTTTATCCGGTTTTCACGCCGGATTATTACCTGCCCGCCGCGAGAACGGCTCCGAGAGCCGCCGCCCTCACCAACGGCGCGCAGGCCAGGGTGCTGGCGGGCGATTTCAACGGCGACGGGCGGCCCGACGCCCTTACCGCCATTGAGGACTCGCCTTTCAAGATATTTTTCAACAACGGATCACCCGATCCCTTCAACGACTGCCTCTCCCTCCTCTTCGGACCCGCCGCCTCGGGGCTGGTCTACAAGGGTTTCGCCGCCGCCGACATGAACGGCGACGGGAGCCTCGACCTTGTGACCTCCGGCCTTGGGCAGCCGGTGA
>SRXB01000256.1 GCA_009724975.1 bacterium
GTCGGGAAAGGCCAGGAAGATGAGCTTTAAAAGCTCCTCACCCTCCTCCAGGAGGTTTTTTTTCTCTGCTACCCGCGCCGGAGCGAGCCTTCCCGCCGTTTTAAGGGCCGCCGCGAGGGCGTTTTTGTCAACTCCGTCGCCAAAATCCCGCCAATGGCTCTCTTTGCCGCCAAAAAAGGGCAAGGCGACCTCGTAGCGCCTGAGGATGTCGGAATCGTGGCGGACTTTGCCGCCTTCACTCCTCTCTCCGAAGAGGTTTTGCGGGCGGAAGATGTCGCGTTCCTCCAAAAGGGCGGCGATTAGCGCCCCCTCGCGCTCAAGCCCTATCTTTTGCGCCTCCAGAAGGAGTCTGCCTAGCCTTGGGTGGAGGGGCATCGAGAGGATTTTTTCCCCCTCTGCGGTAAGAGCGTTCCCCTCGCCAATAGCGCCGAGGTCGAAGAGAAGCTCCCTTGCCGCCTCGACGCGGCTCGACTCCGGCGGGTCGAACCAGCCGAAGGACGAAAAATCCCGCTCGCCCCAGGCGGCAATTTCGAGGAGGGCGCGGCAAAGGTCGGCTCTTTTAACCTCAGGCGCGGCCGCTTGGGGTCGGGAGAGGTCGTCGTGGCGGCTCCAGAGCCTCAGCGCCACCCCCGGCCCGGTCCTTCCGGCGCGCCCGGCCCTCTGGTCGGCGCTTGCCCTTGAAATTTTCACCGTTATCAGGGAATCGAGCCCGCTTTCTGGATCGAACTGGAGGGTCTTGGCCAGCCCCGAGTCGACCACGGCGCTCACTGTGGGCACTGTGATGCTAGATTCGGCGACGTTCGTGGAGAGGATGACCCTTTGGGGTCCGCCGGAGAAGACCCTGTCCTGCTCGCTTGCGGGAAGGTCTCCATGGAGGGGGAGAAGTTCAACCTCCTTTAGCGAGGCCCAGTCGGAAAGCTCTTTTTGGGTTCTGCGAATCTCTCCCGCCCCCGGAAGGAAGGCAAGAAGGTCTCCGCGCCCGTCGGGCCTTAGTCCCCAGAGCTTTTTTATTCCCGCCGCAACTCTTTTCTCAAGCCGCTCCTCTGGCGGCGTCTCAAGGTAGGAGATTTCCACGGGGTAAAAGGGCGATTCCAGCTCAAGGGAATCGGCCCCGAAATACTGGGCCGCCGGTCCTGCGTCGAGGGTGGCCGAGCAGACGATTATGCGAAGCTCGGGGCTGGCGTGGCGCTGTATCTCTCTGAGGAAGGCCGCCGCTAGGTCGCATTCGAGGCTACGCTCGTGGAATTCGTCTAGCATCACCGCGCCCACCCCCTCAAGGAAGGGGTCGGAGCGCAGACGGGCGGTCAAAATCCCCTCGGTGCAGTAGAGAAGGCGGGTTTTGGGCGAGGATGCCTTCTCCATCCTCACCTGGTAGCCGCAAAGTTCGCCAAGCGGCGAGCTCAGCTCTTCTGAAACCCTTTTCGCGGCGCTTCTGGCGGCTATGCGGCGCGGCTCAAGTATAAGCGCGGCTTTTCCCGCCATCCACGGGGCCTCAAGGAGCGCAGGCGGCACCCGGGTGGTCTTGCCGGTCCCTGGCGGGGCGGTTAGAACTAGGGAGGGGTTTTTAGCGAGTTTTCGGAGAATCTCCCCGAGGCTGGAATCTATGGGGAGCGGTATTTTTTCGCGGCTCACCGCCAAAGCTCCGGGTGGAGAAAGCGGCCAAGGGTTTCGGCGGCCCCGCCAAGACCCACGCCAGGGCGGGAGATCTCTTTTTCGTCGACGACAAGCACCCTGCCTTCCTTTACCGCCTTGAGCTTCCGGTGGAAGGGGCGCTCGGCTGGCGGCGGCGGGTTTTTGTTCATCGGCCCTGACTGGACGACGTAGGCGTCGGGGTTTAGGGCCAAAAGCGCCTCCATGTCGAAGCGCACCAGTTTTTTGTCGGCCTTTACCGCGACCTCGCCCCCCGCGATTTTAATGAGCTCGGCGACTATGCCGCCGCTTCCGGCGAGGGTGAGGGGTTCGGCGCGGACCTCGAAGGCCACGGCTGGCCTGCTTGTAACCTTGGCGGTTTTAGAGGCCACGGCCTCCACCTCGCTTTTGATTTTGGACGCCAGCTCCTTGCCTTGCGTTTCCCTGCCGAGTAGCGCGCCTATTCTCTCTATGGCCGAGAGGGTTTGAGCCACGCTTTCGGGGTCGAAGGCGGCGACGGCGATTCCCCGCGCCCTCATCTGGGAAATCGCCTCCGCCGAGGCCTTGGAGCCCCTGCTCAGCACGAGGTCGGGCCTTAGCGCGAGGATGTATTCTATGTTGGGTCGAAGGCCGGTGCCGAGGACGGGTGCATCCTTCACCTCCTCGACGGTGTCGTCGTTTTTAGTGCGGGCGATTATGGTTTCTTCCGCCCCGAGGGCCGAGACGATTTCGGTGTAGGCGCCGTAAAGGGAGATGACGCGGGCGGCGGGCTTTTCTAGGCAGATTTTCTGCGCCGTGTCGTCCTCGATGCAGACGGCCAGCGAGAAAGCCGGAAGGAAAAGCAGTAATAGAGCTATAAACCGCCTCATTCGAGTGCCTCGGGGATGAAGACGGCCTGAGGGCGGTCGATGCGTGGGTGGGCGAAGATTTCAACCCTTGTCTTATATACCGCTTCAATCGTCTCGCGGCTGAAGACCTCGCCGGTGGGGCCGTCCTTTGCTATTTCCCCCTCTTTCATGAAGATGAGGCGGTCGCAGTAGAGGGCGGCGAGGTTTAGGTCGTGCATCACGCAAATAACGGTCATTCCCTCGCGGTTTTTGCGCCTGAGGAGGTCGAAGGCGTCGATCTTGCGGTGCGCGTCCATCGCGGCGGTCCCCTCGTCCATTATCAGTACCGGGGTCTGCTGGGCCAGCGCACGGGCGAGGATGAGCCGCTGGCGCTCGCCGCCGGAGATTTCGGTTACGAGGCGGCCCGAAAGCGCGACGGTGTCGGTCTCTTCGAGGGCCTTTTGGATGTGTTTCACGTCGGATTCGGAGAGGGCCGAGAATCTTCCCGTGTGTGGAAAGCGCCCCATGGAGACGAGCTCCTCGCCGGTGAAGGGGAAGGGTATCTCGGTGGACTGGGGGATTACCGCCACCAGTTTGGCCAGCTCAAGGGGGGGTATCTCGCTTATTCGCCCGCCGTTTAAGTATATGTCGCCGTCCGTGGGGGAAATCACGCCGGAGAGGGCTTTGACCAGCGTGGATTTGCCGCAGGCGTTGGGGCCAAGAATCCCTATGAACTCGCCGGAGGCGATTTCAAGGTTTATCCCGCGAAGAACCTCTTTGGAGCCGTAGCCCGCCCTTAGCGCCTCTATCTTTATCATCCGCGCCCCGCCTTCGCCGCGCCC
>SRXB01000577.1 GCA_009724975.1 bacterium
ATCATGAAGTGGGGGGACTATCATGGTTGGCAAGCAAAAGACGGGGGGCAAACAGCCGGCACCGCAACAACCGGCGGCCACTCAACCTCAAACCAAGTGCAAATACAACAAAGACGAACTGGTGGAAGAGCTCTCGAAAAGCCACCGGGAAACCCACGCCGAGAACCTGGAAATAAACCCGCCGATACCCTTCTTCACCCTGCGAAGCTTCCTCGATCTCCTCTTCGGAGCCCTTCTGGCCTTCAGCTTCCTAAAGCTGACCGACCACCTCTCGAAACTGTCGGACATAATTGCCTCTGGCCACAGGATAGCCCTGCTGGACAAGGTGAGCGAGGCGCAGGCCAAACTTTCAGCCGGCGTGATAAACGACGCCGGCGGCTACCCCGCCTTGCCATCGGTATTGAAAGAGCTAACCGCCGTGAACGGGCAGCCACCCGCCCTCTCCACAAGCTTCATCTCATCCGTCGGCAGGCTTTGGGACACCGTCTCGCTGGCACTGCACGACTTCAGCTTCTGGGGAGAACTGGGGGCCGCCGCCATAATAAGCATAGTGCTGGTGATGTTCCTCGACGATTACTACCGTTCGAGAATACTCACATGGCTCGCGCCCTGCCGCTCCATTGCGAGGGTGAGCCTGGACACACTCATCTACTTCCTTTTTTCCTGCTCCATCCTTTTGGCCGACAAATTCAGCTACTTTTTCCTTCTTCCGCTCTCCCTGGCCTTCTTCCTGAGGTGCTGGTGG
>SRXB01000030.1 GCA_009724975.1 bacterium
GTCACGAAGAAGAACTCCGCCGGAGTCGCCGGAAAGATAAAATTCGGCGCGATGATCGTGGTTGCGGCGGTCGGCTGCTGGATACTGATGAAGGACCCCGCCTTCAACACGCGGCTGGTCTTCCCCTTCTTCAAGAACCTTCGGCCCGACCTTGGGATGTGGTACCTGCCCTTCGCGGTCTTTGTAGTGGTTGGAGCTGGCAACGCGGTTAACCTCACCGACGGCCTCGACGGGCTGGCCTCGGGGCCGGTCATAATCTCAAGCCTCACCTTCACCATCTTCTGCTACGTGGCGGGCAACGCGAGAATCGCCGATTACCTGCAAATCCCCTACGTCTCCGGCGCGGGAGACGTCAGCATATTCACCGCGGCGATGGCCGGAGCGGCCTTGGGCTTTTTGTGGTTCAACGCCTATCCGGCGCAGGTCTTCATGGGCGACGTGGGAAGCCTCGCCCTGGGCGGCGCGCTGGGAATGGCGGCGGTCATCTGCAAATTCGAGATAGTGCTGGCGATTGTAGGCGGCGTCTTCGTAATCGAGGCGCTAAGCGTGATAATCCAGGTCGGCTATTACAAAAGAACCAAAAAGCGCATCTTCCTCATGGCCCCCATCCACCACCATTTCGAGAAAAAAGGGTGGGAGGAGCCGAAGATTACGGTGCGCTTCTGGATAATTTCAATAATTCTCGCCCTCGTGGGCCTTGCGACGCTGAAGATACGATGAGCGACCTTAGCCTTTCGCAAAAAAGAGTCCTCGTGGCCGGAGCGGGAGTGAGCGGCATAGCCTCCGCGCGCTTTTGCCTCGGCGCGGGCTCGTTTGTCGTCCTGGCCGACGACCGCGAAAGAGACTCCCTCTCCCAGCCAGCCCAAAACCTCGAAAAAGAAGGCGTCACGCTGGTCTGCGGCGGCATCGCCAAGGCGGGGACCGGTTTTGACCTTTGCGTACTCAGCCCTGGCATAAGCATCTTCGACCCGCGCATAAAAGCGCTATCGGAGGCCGGAGCCGAAGTCATCAGCGAGATCGAGCTCGCCGCAAGGTTCCTAAAGGCCCCCATTCTCGCCATCACCGGCACCAACGGCAAGACAACCGCCACCGAACTGACCGGAAAAATCCTGAAAGACGCCGGAAAGCGCGTCTTCGTGGGCGGCAACGTCGGAACCCCCCTCATAGAGGCGGTCGGCGGCGATTACGAGATAGTGGTCGCGGAAATATCCAGCTTCCAGCTCGAAGGGTGCTCGACTTTCCGCCCGAAGGTATCGGTCTGGCTCAACCTCACGGGCGACCACCTTGAGCGCCACGCCGACATGGAAGAATACGGCGGGGCAAAAGCCCGCATATTCAAAAACCAGGACTCCTCCGACGCGGCGGTTGTCAACCGCGACGACCCGCTGGTCTGGGCCTACGCGCAAAAATGCGGCGCGACCCTCCTGCCCTACACCACAAAAGGCCCGCTGGGAGTCGGGGCGTGGAAAGAGGGCGAAGAGCTGGTGGTTCTGATGCCGGGGCGCGACGGCGCGCGCCTGCCCCTTGGCGGATTGAAACTCAAGGGCCTTCACAATATCGAAAACGTCCTCGCCTGCCTGCTTGCAACGGCGGTTTTCGGCGTGCCGCTGCAAAATGCGTGGGAAAGCGCCTGCCAATTCAAGGGCTTGCCGCACAGGGTGGAGGAATTCCTTGTCTGGCGCGGAATTACCTTCATCGACGATTCAAAGGCCACCAACGTGGACGCGGTAGTGCGGGCGGTCCAGATGGGCGATTCCCCCCTCATCCTCCTTATGGGCGGAGTAGAAAAGAATTCCGACTACTCTCCGATAAGGGCGGGGCTGGAAAAACGTTGCAAAATGCTCATTCTCGTCGGCCCAAATGTCGGCAGGATGGAGAGCGAGCTTAGGGGCTCGGCCCCGATACGGCTGGCGGCGAATTGGCCCGAAGGGGTTAAAATCGCTCTTGGCGAGGCGAAGAGCGGAGATGCTGTTATGCTGAGCCCCGCCGCCGCCAGCTTCGATTTTTTCACTAGCTACGCCCATCGCGGCGACGTTTTCCAAAAACTTTGCGTCGAGGAGACGGGGAGGATTGGCGATGGCTAAGATAAATGGCCGCCAGTTCAAGCTCCCCGACCTTTTCGTAACCGGCTGCGTCGCGGCGTTGACGGTAATTGGGCTTATTATGGCCTTCTCCACCTCTAAGCTGGTTTCCGGCGACGATGGGATGAAGATGGTCGCCTCTCACTTTTTAAAGCAGTTCCTCTTCGCGGGCATCGGAGTCGGAGCCTTCTGGTACGCCTCGATTGCGCCCATGGACAAGATGAGGAAATTATCGATCCCGATTTTGGCTTTCGTAACGGTCCTGCTGGCCCTCGTCGTCTGGTCCCCGCTCGGCGTTACCGCCAACGGCGCAATGCGGTGGCTCAAAATCGGCCCCCTTCGCTTCCAGCCCTCGGAGATGGCAAAACTTGCGCTGGTGCTCTTCCTCGCCGACAGCATGGCGAGGCGCGGAAGCGAGAAAATGAAGGACCTGAAGTGGGGGTTTATGCCAAATCTGGTCATCCCCGCGATTCCGATTGGCCTCATCGCGCTGGAAAAGGACCTCGGAACCTGCGTGGTTATGGTCGCGGTCATCTGCGCGATGATGTTCATAGCCGGAGCGAAGCTCTCTCACCTCGGCGCGCTTGCGCTGGCCGCCGTGGCGGGAATAATAGGCCTGATCATAATAGAGCCGTATCGCATGGCCCGCATAACGGCCTTCCTTGAGCCGGAAAAGCACATGCTCGACACCGCCTTCCAGCTCACCCAGTCCCAGCTGGCCTTCGCTTCGGGCGGCCTTTTTGGCGCGGGCATCGGCTCGGGCCAGCAAAAACTCTTTTACCTGCCCGAAGCCCACACCGACTTCGTCCTCTCAGTCTGGGGAGAAGAGGTCGGCCTTTTCGGCACTCTGGCGGTCATATTTCTCTTCGCCGTCCTGACGACAAGGGGAATAGCCATCGCCATCAGGCAAAAAGAACCCTTCCGCCGCTATATGGCCATCGGGTTGACCTCGTGGCTCGCCTTCCAGGCGATAATAAACTCCTTCGTCGTCCTCGGCGCGGCCCCCACCAAGGGCCTAGCGCTCCCCTTCGTCTCCTACGGAGGAACGGGGCTGATTATAACCCTGGCCGGAGCGGGATTGCTCGCCGGGCTCAGCAGGCCGCAGGAGGAAGCATGAGACTTCTGATAGCGGGAGGAGGAACCGGAGGGCATCTTTACCCGGGCATAGCCGTTGCGCAGGAGCTTTTGGCGCGCGGCGGCAACGAGGTCTGTTTCGCGGGCAACTTAAACGGCTTCGAGGGCAAGGTCTTGCCGGGCCTCGGCTACAGGCTTTTGGACATACGCTCCGGAGGACTTATCGGGGTCGGCCTTGGCGCAAAAATCAAAAGCGTGGGGCGCGTGGCGATGGGATTTTCGGACGCGAAAAGAGCGGTCGAAAACTTCAGGCCCGACGCCTGCCTGGGCGTCGGCGGCTACGTCTCCTTTCCCGTTGTCGCTTGGTGCGCGCTAAAGGGAATTCCCTCGGCGATAGCCGAACAAAACGCCAAGGCGGGCCTCTCCAACAGGCTTTTGGGCAAGATGGTGAAGCGCGTTTACCTTGGCGACGACGGCGCTAAACGCGAATTTCCATCAAGCAAAACGATGTTCACCGGAAACCCCCTTCGCGGCGGTTTTTCCGCGCCGGTACCTTACAGGACCCCCAAAGCGGGTGAGCCTCTAAGGGTATTGGTGCTGGGCGGCAGCCAGGGGGCGGCAAGCCTCAACAGAATCGTTCCCGAAGCGCTTCGGGAGCTGAAAATACCGGTGCAGGTGGTCCACCAGTGCGGCAGGGGAAAAGAAGTGGGACTAAAAGAGGCCTATTCTTCGATAACAGGCGTTACGGTAACCCCCTTCATCGACGAAATGGCGAAAGCTTACGGCTGGGCGCACCTTGTCATAGCCCGCGCCGGAGCCCTCACCCTTGCGGAGCTCGCGGCGGCGGCAAGGCCGGCGATATTGGTCCCCTTTCCCTACGCCGCCGAAAACCACCAGGAGCACAACGCCCTCTCCGCCCAAAAACGCGGGGCGGCCATATGCATGGCTGAGAGAGACCTCACCGCCACGAAGTTGACCACGCTGATAGAGGGCCTCATGAGCGACCACCAGGTTTTGGAGGAGATGTCCAAAAGCGCGGCCCACAGCGCCAAGGTAGACGCGGCGAAGGCGATTGTGGACGACCTTGCCGGACTTTGCGGAAAGAAGAGGGGCCACGATGTTTAAAACCGACCGCAAAATACACTTCGTCGGCATTGGCGGCATCGGGATGAGCGGCATAGCCGAGGTACTTATAAACCTTGGCTACCGCGTGAGCGGCTCCGACATGCGGGAATCGCCGATAACCCAAAGGCTCGCCTCCCTCGGCGCCGAAATACACATCGGCCACGCCACCCAAAACGTGGGCGACTCTTTCGTTGTAGTCATAAGCTCAGCGGTCGGCCCCGAAAACCCCGAGGTGGTCGAGGCCAACGAAAAACTCATCCCCGTAATCCCGCGCGCAGAGATGCTGGCCGAGCTCATGCGCATGAAATACGGGGTGGCGGTGGCGGGAGCCCACGGCAAGACAACCACTACCTCGCTGGTAGCCTCCATCCTCTCCGACGCGGGATTCGACCCGACGATAGTGGTCGGCGGCAAGGTCGGCAAGCTCGGCTCCAACGCACGGCTGGGCCAGGGGAAATTCCTCGTGGCCGAAGCCGACGAGAGCGACGGCAGCTTCCTCCTCCTCGCCCCCACCATCGCGGTGATAACCAACATCGACCGCGAACACATCAACCATTACGGAACCGAGGAGGCGATAGAGCGGGCTTTCATAGACTTCGCCAACAAAGTCCCCTTTTACGGCGCGGTGATACTCTGCCTCGACGACCCGAAGGTGCAGGGCATTTTGCCCGCGCTCAAGCGCCGCACCATAACCTACGGCCTCGGCAGGCAGGCCGACCTCTTCGCCCGCCACATCGTAATGCGCGAGGGAAAAAGCTCCTTCGAGGTGGTCAGGAACGGAGAGCCCATTGCCCGGGTTTCCCTCTCCCTGCCGGGCCAGCACAATGTACTCAACGCCCTGGCGGCTTTCTGCGTTGGCCTGGAGCTCGGCGCCTCGCCTGAGGTCATAGCGAAGTCGCTTGGCGAGTTCGGCGGCGTCGACAGAAGATCTCAGGTCAAGGGAACGGCGGGCGGGGTCATGGTGATGGACGACTACGGCCACCACCCCACCGAGATAGAGGCCGCGCTCAAGGGTCTTAGGGAATCTTGGGACAGGCGCATCATCGCAATCTTCCAGCCCCACCGCTACTCGCGGACCCAGGACCTCGCCGAGCGTTTTTACACGGCCTTTTACAACGCCGACTGCCTCTTTGTCGCCGACGTTTACGCGGCGGGCGAATCGCCCCTCGATGGCGTCGATTCACAGGCCCTCGTCGAGGGCATACGGCAACACGGACACCGTTTCGCCCGCTACGCCGGGACCGTCGAAGAAGCCGCCGCCCTGGCCGCGGCGGAGGCCAAGGACGGCGATATCGTCATAACCCTAGGCGCGGGCAATGTATGGCAGGCTTCCGAAAAGATCCTCACTCTCCTCAGGGGGGAAGATTCATGAGCGGATACAGCGCCATCGAGATGATTCAAAAAATGGTTACGGGGCAGGTCGCGCTTAACGCCCCCATGTCAAACATAACCGCTTCGCGCTCGGGCGGAACCACCGACATTCTCATCACCCCTTCGGACGTGGAAGATCTGGCGAGGGTGGTCAAGTTTCTCTCCCAGCGCGGAATCAAATATTTCGTAATGGGCGGCGCGACGGGCATATTGGTCCGCGACGGCGGCATCAGGGGAGCGGTCTTAAGGCTTGGCCCGAGCTTTCAGGGGATGAAGGTGCTGGACGCCGACGGCAATTCTCCTGTGATTAGGGCCAGCGCGGGATCCAACGTCTCCGAGCTGGTGCGCTCCATGGCTGAGCAGGGCCTTGGCGGGGTGGAATTCCTCTACGGTATACCCGGGACCATCGGCGGCGCGATAATGCGCAACGCCAAAAGCCTTGGCGAATCCATTTCCAGCAGGGTCCTCTCCGTCGAGGCGATGGATCCGGAAGGCGAGATTCATTCCTTCCCCGCGGAAATCCTGAAATTCGGCCCCCATTCCTGCGCCCTGCCCACGGGCCACATAATAATCAGCGTAGATATAAAGGCCGAAAGGCGCGACGAGGAGGAGATAAGAGAGCGGGTGAAAACGGTGCTGGACGAGCGCCAGAAAAACCACCCTCCGCCGGGCGGGGCTACCGCCATGCTCTTTCTCGACCCCGCCGGCAGGCCCCCCGCCTCGGAACTGATAGCTCAGTGCGGGCTCAAGGGAATAAGGGCTGGAGACGCCGAAATATCTTCCCTGAACCCCAATTTCATAACAAACCTGGGCGAGGCGACCACGGCCAACATAATCGCCCTGATGGGGCTCATCCAGGAGCGCGTTTACATAAAACACAAGATTCACCTGAAGACTTTCGTCGAAACCATCGGCAGCCGCCAGCAAGACATGCTGCGCATAAAGAGGTGAGGAGGCAGGGGTGGCCAAGGTAGCGGTTTTGAAAGGCGGGATGAGCGCGGAGCGCGAAATAAGTCTGGTGACCGGCGCGGCGGTGGCCAAGGGCCTGCGCGGGTGCGGCCACGACGTGGTTGAGATAGACGTCGGGCAGGATCTTGCCGCCCAAATAGCAAAAACCGCCCCCGACGCCGTATTTATCGCCCTTCACGGCAGGTGGGGCGAGGACGGCACCGTGCAGGGCCTTCTTGAGATAATGGGGATTCCCTACACCGGCTCGGGGGTAACCGCCAGCGCGCTTGCGATGGACAAAACCCTCAGCAAAGTCCTTTTCAGGGCCTGCGGCGTTCCGACACCCGATTTCCAATCCCTTTCGCCGGAAGAAGGCTCGGCGCAGATTAAAGTCAAAGCTCCGCTGGTGGTCAAGCCCCCGCGCGAAGGCTCCACAATAGGGATAGCCATGGCGATGACCGAGGCGGAGGTTCCAGAGGCGCTCCAGATAGCCAGGGCGCACGCGAAAACCGTTTTGGTGGAAAAATTCGTAAAGGGAAGGGAGCTTACTGTCGCGGTTTTGGACTCGACACCCCTTCCCATAGTCGAAATCGAGCCTGAAAGCGGCTTTTACGACTACGAATCAAAATATACGCCGGGCAAGACGCGCTACACCTGCCCCGCCCTCCTTGAGCCGGTCCTCGCCAAAAAGGTTTCGGACGCCGGGGTGGCGGCCTACGACGCCCTCGGCTGTTCGGGCGCGGCCCGCGTGGATGTGCTTTTGGACGGCGAGGGAAACCCCTGGGTTCTTGAAGTCAACACCATTCCCGGAATGACTCCCACGAGCCTCCTGCCGAAGGCCGCCCTTGCGGGCGGAATGGATTTTGAGGCTCTGGTGGGGAAAATTTTGAGCGGAGCGTCCTTAAAGGCATGAAAGAAACGAAAGCGCCCAGACAATTCGGCGGAGCCGCTTACGCGGCGGGCGTCATGGCGGCGGCGCTGCTGCTCTTTTTCGGGGTGCGCATGGCCATCGAGCTTAGCCCCTTCGTGGTGGATTCCATCGAAGTCAAGGGCAACTCCTTCACAAAAACCGAGGAGATTGTCGCCGCCACCGGCCTTATACGCGGCGAGAGCCTTTACCAGAAAGACTTAAAATCCATCCGCGAAGACGTGGAAAAGCTCCCGTGGGTCGAAAAGGTGAACATTTCGAGGAGACTTCCGGGAAATATAAATATCGAGGTCGAGGAGACCCGCCCCTCCTTCCTGATTCGGCTGGGGGAGCGCCTTTACTATCTTTCGACGGCGGGAAAGGTAATCGACGCGCCCCTGAAAGCGGGGATAGATTTCCCCGTCGTGACTGGACTGGACTGGCCGGATATAGAGGGAGACCCTGACCTTCGCACGCAACTGCTGGATATTTTAAAAAACATAAATCCCGAGGATTTCGGCGGCCGCATAGAGGAAATACACCGCCGCAAGGGCGATGATTTCGTCATTTACGGCAATTTCCCGAATCCCTCCAGGGTGATAATCGGGCAGGGGGACATGGCGGATAAGTTCAAAAGCCTTGGCCGTCTGACGAAAACCTTAAAAAAACGCGGTCAATACGCCAAAACCGCCGATTTTACGCTTGAAGACCGGATAATCGCCCGCCTGGAGCCGCTTGGCGAGCAAAGAGGAACAAAATGAAAGCCCGCGCCAAAACACTAGTCGGCCTCGACATCGGCACAACCAAGATTTGCGCGGTTGTCGCGGAGCAAACCGCCGACGGACTGCAAATAATCGGTTGCGGTACCCACCCCGCCACGGGCCTTCGCAAGGGGGTGGTCGTCAACATCGAGTCGACCGTGCAGTCCATCAAAAAAGCGATTGAAGAAGCGGAGCTTACCAGCGGTCGAGAGATAAAGCACGTTTACGCGGGCATCGCGGGTGGGCACATCCAGGCCTTCAACAGCCACGGCGTAATAGCGTTAAAAGAGCAGGAAGTTTCCCTGGCCGAGAAAAAGCGCGTCATCGACGCCGCACGCGCGGTGGCGATACCGATGGACCGCGAGGTTTTGCACATCATCCCGCAGAACTTCATCATCGACGACCAGGACGGCATAGACGACCCTGTCGGCATGTGCGGCGTCAGGCTTGAGGCGCACGTCCACATCGTCACCGGAGCGGTGGCCGCCGCGCAAAATCTCGTGAAATGCTGTGAACGCGCCGGTCTTTCGGTGGTTGACATAATCCTTGGGCCCCTGGCGAGCGCCGAGGCTGTCATAACGCCCGACGAAAAGGAATTGGGCGTCGTGGTAGTGGACATGGGCGGCGGCACTACCGACATAGTGGTGATCGGCCAGGGCTCGGTCAAACACACCTCGGTCCTCACCATAGGAGGCAACCACGTCACCAGCGACATCTCCCACGGCCTTCGCACCCCGATGGCCGAAGCGGAAAAGATAAAGATCAAACACGCCTGCGCGCTCGTGAGCAAGGTCGGCAAAGACGAGACGATAGAGGTGCCGGGCGCGGGAGGAAGAAGGCCGCGAATACTAAACCGCCGGATTCTTGCCGAAATAGTGGAGCCCCGCGTGGAGGAGATTTTCTCTCTCATCCGCCAGGAGCTCCAGAACAAGGGATTCGAGGAGACGGCGGTTTCCGGCGTGGTCCTTTGCGGCGGCGGCAGTATGCTGGACGGGACGGTGGAGCTTGCCGAGCAGGTTTTCGGCCTTCCGGTGCGCCGTGGGGAGCCGAGGGAGCTTGAGGGCCTTTCGGACCAGATGAAAGACCCCTCGTTCGCCACCGGCGTGGGGCTGGTCAAACACGCCTACGAGAGCCGCGAAGACGACGGTTCGCCCGTCATAAACGAGTCGGACGACAAGCTCTTTTCGAGAATAACCCAGAAGATGAAGGGCTGGTTCCAGCAGTTCTTCCTCGGGGGCGAAGAATAAATTGACAATTGCGGAGCTGGACGGGAAACCGGCTCCGCGTGAATCCAAATGATCGTCTAAGAGGGCGAGAAGAAAAGGAGAGGGAAAAGATGATCAAATTCGCACTTGAAGCAAAGGCGCAGCTCCAGCAGGCGCCGGCGCAGCCCGCAAAGCCCAGGATACAGGTTTCGAGCAGGCATCACGCGCAGATTAAGGTGATAGGCGTGGGCGGCGCTGGCGGAAACGTGCTGGATACGATGATTGCCGCCGGAGTGGACGGCGTGGAATTCATCGTGGCCAACACCGACGCGCAGGCGCTTGAGGACAAACACGCCAAGACCCGCCTGCAGCTCGGATCGGCGATGACGAGGGGCCTTGGCGCGGGCGGAGATCCCGAGGTTGGCCGCCAGGCCGCCATCGAATCCACCGCCGTCATTACCGAGGTAATCGGCAAGGCCGACATGGTCTTCATAACCGCCGGCATGGGCGGCGGCACAGGCACCGGCGCAAGCCCCGTCATCGCCCAGCAGGCGAAAGAGGCAGGGGCTCTCACGGTAGGCGTAGTCACCAAACCCTTCTGCTTCGAGGGAAGAAAGCGCATGAAGAGGGCCGATGAGGGAATCGAGGCGCTGAAAAAATGCGTCGACACCCTCCTCATCATCCCCAACGAGCGCCTTTTGGAGATCGCTGGCGAGGATACCGCCATCGAGGACGCCTACGCCATGGTCGACAACGTCCTTTGCCACGCCGTGCGCGGCATCTCCGATCTCATCACCACCTCCGGCAGGGTCAACGTCGATTTCGCCGACGTCAGGGCCGTCATGTCGCGCCGTGGAATGGCGCTAATGGGAACCGGCATCCGCTCCGGCGAGGGCAAGGCCAGCGCCGCAGTCCACGACGCGGTTTCAAGCCCCCTTCTGGCCAACGCCTCCATCCAGGGCGCCAAAAGCGTGCTCATAAACTTCCGCGGCAACTCCAAACTCACCATCGGCGAGATAAACGAAGCCGCCAAATACGTGCAGGAGGCCGCCCACGAAGACGCAGACATCTTCTGGGGCCACGTAATAGACGAAAACATGGGCGAATCGGTCGAAGTTACCGTCATAGCCACCGGCTTTGACGAGCTGAAAATCGAGCAGTCGCGCATCGAGATGGGCAAGGACCGCGAAAAAGAGCTCAAGGTCGCCAACGGCGGCACCATAGCGCCGGAGAACCTCGACGTGCCCACCTTCATACGCGGCAACGCCAAAAACACCTCGGCTATGCGAGTGACAAGGATAAGCGCGGGCGATTCCGATTTCGGGGATCTGGACGCGCCGACCTTCCTGCGAAAGCAGGCGGACTAGCATTTATTGGCCAGGGTTCGCCACCCCGACTCAAGCGTCGGCTATGCCCTCATTTTCCCGAACCGGCGCGACGTGGGCATGGCGAACCTTGGTCTTGACGCGCTGTATTGCATTTTAAAGAACCAAAAGGGGGCCGAGGCCGACTTCCACTTCGCCGACCGCCCCCTTGGCCTTTTAACCTCGAAAAAAGCCTCCGGCGGGGATGTAATCGCCTTCTCCCTCTCCTTTGAGGGCGATTACCCCGCCGTTGTCGATTTTCTCCTCTCCGAAAAAATTCCCCCTCTCTCCGCCGACCGCGATGAAAAGCACCCTCTCGTAATCGCGGGGGGAATCGCCGCAACCCTTAACCCTGAACCGCTCGCTCCCTTTATCGACGTTTTCTACCTTGGCGAGGCGGAAAGCTCCTTCGGGGCTTTTCACGATTTCACCCGCGAAAACCTGGGCTCTAGCCGAGCCGATTTTTTGCGAAAACTCGCCCTTGAAGATATTCCCGGGGTCTACGTCCCATCCGCCTGCGATCCCGACGGGCTAAAAGAAAGGGTTGGGGCCCAAAAGTCTCCCGTCGGCTGGGACCCTGCAAGGACAACCATCCCCTCCGAAGGCGGCCCCTTCGGCGGAGCATGGCTCATAGAGGTGGGCCGAGGCTGCCCTCACGCCTGCCGTTTTTGCGCCACCGGCTATGCCTGCCGCCCCGTTCGCCATTCACCGGCATCGCAACTCATTCCGATAATATTGGCCGAAAGCCCGCCCGAGAGCCGAATAGGGCTGGTTGGCGCGGCCATCTCAAATCACCCTGAATTCGGCAAAATCGCCGAGGCGATAATAGAATCCGGCAGAAAGATGACCGTCTCCTCCTTTCGGGCGGAGAGCCTTGACGAAGAGACTCTTTCCCTGCTCGTGCGCGGCGGCCTCAAATCCCTTACGGTAGCGGTCGAAGCCGGGTCGGAAAAATTGCGGGCCCGAATCGGTAAAAATCTCTCCAACGGCGATCTTTTGAGAGCGGCGGCGCTGGCGGGCGCGAAAAAAATCAAGAGCTTGAAGATTTACGCGATGATAGGTCTCCCTGGCGAAGAGGAGGGCGATGTGAGGGAGCTCATAACCTTGGTGGCCGCCGCGAAAAAAGAGCTGGGGCCGGCCACGGTTACCCTCGGAGTCTCCTCCTTCGTCCCAAAGCCCCACACCCCGTTCCAGTGGGAGGCAATGGCTGACGAGAAGACCCTTTCCGCAAGGCTTCGCCTCATTCAGAGCCTCGCTGGCAGGCTAAAGGGGGTCAAGGTTTCAGCGGAATCGCCCAAATGGTCGCTGGTGCAGGGCTTTTTGGCCCGCTCGGACCGTCGCGCCGCCGATGTCATGGCCAAAGGCTCCCCTGCCATACGCTGGCCGGAGGTCTTGAGGTCACCCCTCGCAAAAGAGATATTGGGCGCCAGGGAGGAGTGCAAGGCGCTACCCTGGGATTTCATAGCCGCGATGCCGGGTCGGGAACTTCTCCTTGCGGAAAAAAGGAAGGCTCTTTTGGGCGAGGCCCCCGACCATTGTCCCTCTCGTGGATGCCGCCTTTGCGCCGCTTGTAATGCAGGGCAAGTAGTATAACAATAGATGGTGGCTGTTTTTTCTGGTAATCTGCCTGTAAATGGTCCCAAAAACGCGCAAGAAAAGATGGACGCACTGAAAGCACCTCATTTAAAGCAGTTTTTCGCCTTCCGCTTCGCGGTCCTGATGCTGGCGACCGCCATAATATCGGTCGGCCTGACGACCGGAGGCCTTTACTTTTTTTACCTCTCCTCCCTCGAAGAAAAGACAAAAATCGCCTCCGGCCAATTCATGTCGGAATTCGGCAACGCCGAAGATGACCTTGAGTCCGCCGTTCAGGACATGGCCCGCCTCGTCTCTCCGGAAGCGGAGAACACGGCCTACCCCTCCTTGCCCGACCGAGGGCACATCAGGCTGCTTGGCATAGGCGACAAAAGATTCTGGTCGGAAAGATTCGGCTTTGCACCTCAAATAGTGGATTCCGC
>SRXB01000578.1 GCA_009724975.1 bacterium
CCTATACATGCTGCGCTGGACGCCGCGGGTGAAAGGATATTCGCCCGGCATACCCAGATCGCGGGCGTAATCGATGCCTGCAACGTCTTCTGGAGTATAAAGGTTTTTCACGGGCATCCCCGAGATGGTCTCAAAGGCCTTGCCCTCACCTTTGCCCCTTCCCTCCCACGCAGCCTTTTCTTCGGCTATTTTCTGAACCTTGTCCTTATCGAACATGTCATCCCCTTTTTAGAGTCCGCACTTGTTTTCCCCGATAAAACCCGCCGTTTTCAGTCGGCGACAAAATCGATGAGCTCCATGCCGTCCTTTACCTGATCCCCGACCTCGCACCTGAAATCAGCGACGGTGCCGGAGCAGGGGGCGGTAAGGGTGTTTTCCATCTTCATCGCCTCCAGTATCAGAAGCGGGGCTCCCTTCTCGACTTTCGCACCCTTGCTCGCGAGAATGGCTATTATCCGCCCTGGCATCGGCGCGGTGAGGCCGCCGTCCGACCCCCTGCCGTCACCTGGCACGTAAAGGGGATCTATCGCCGAGAGCTGCCAGCAAAGGCCGTCGAGAAAGAGGTATCTTTTCTCACCCGCCACTATCACCTCGGCGGAAATCCTGCGCCCGCCGAAATCGGCGCGCAGCGAGGTCTTGTCGAGCCGTCCGTAAGCGGTGGTCGAAAGCCCGTCGATTTTTATCTCGTACCCCTGCTTGGCGTAGCGCACCTGGATGGATTTTTCCTCATCGGCGTAGCGC
>SRXB01000579.1 GCA_009724975.1 bacterium
TTTTTCATCAAAAGCGAAGCGGGCTTTTCGGGCTGGGAGAAAAAATGAGCGCTAAAAGGATAATTCTTGCCTCCACCAGCCCCTTTAGGCGCGAACTTTTGGGCCGTCTCGGCCTTCCCTTCGAGTGCGTTTCTCCTGATTACCCCGAAAACGACCCCACCGGTCTGGCTCCGGCGGAGCTTGCCCGACTTCACGCCCTCCAAAAGGCCCGCGAGGTAGCCAAGAAGTTCCCCCTAGCGCTGGTAATCGGGTCGGATCAGGTCGCGGAACTCGACGGAAAGCCGCTCGGCAAACCAGAAACCCACGAGAGGGCCTTCGCGCAGCTTAAACAGATGTCGGGGAGAGAGGTTTTGTTCCACACCGGCCTTGCCGTGGTTTCAGGCGGGCGCGAGGAGGTTTGCGTCGAGAGGTTTTCGGTGGTCTTTAAGGCTCTTGCCGATTCCGAGATCGAAAACTACCTTCGCCGCGACGAGCCTTACGGGTGCGCGGGCTCCTTCAAGATAGAGGGGCTCGGGATAGCCCTGATGGATAGGATGGAGGGGGAGGATTACACCTCGCTCATCGGCCTGCCGCTGATACGGCTCACCAAAATGCTCGCCGCCTTCGGCGTGAAGGCGCTTTAGGAGAGGGTTTCCGAGAGCCTTCCGTTCTTCCAGGCGGCGCGCTTCGCCTCTTCATCTCTTCCCAGAAGGACCTTGAGCGATTTTTCAAGGACCGCCGCCTCGGCGCTGGTGAAATAC
>SRXB01000580.1 GCA_009724975.1 bacterium
CTGGCCTTTTTTGAGTTTTTTGCCCTTCGCAAGCCTGTTCAGCTCGATTACGGAAGCCGCGTCCACCCCGTAGCGCTTGGCAATCTTTTCAACCGACTCCCCCGCCTTGGCGTTGTAGCTTACGTAGTCGGATTTCTCCTCCTCGCCCAGCCCCTCGATAGCCGCCGCGATAATCTGGCCGGTGCCTTTTGGCACCCTTAGCGGATAGGGCAGTGGCGAAGGCGGCGTACAAGAGCGCAGCAGTGGGGCGTTCAGCTCTTCGAGGCTGGCGCGATCCACAGCGCTTTTGCGGGCTATAAGCCCCATGTCCAGCTGCTCCTTGACCATTACGGTTTCGTACTCTACCGGCGGATCGGGATTTTTCTCGAAAGCGTAGGCCGCCGGATCGCTCGACATGAGAAGGAAGGCGTAGAACTTGGGGACATAGCGGCGGGTTTCCTTGCGAAGTTTTCCGGCGGCGGCTATTGACCAGAAATCCTTGCTCTTGCAGCGGTCCTGGGCGCGCTCGACGTTGGTGCCGCCGGTGTTATAGCCCGCTATGGCCAAGTCCCAGTCGGAGAGCCTCTCGTAAAGGTCTCGCAGAAAGCGTATGGCGGCCCTTGTGGACAGCTCGGGATCCATGCGCTGGTCGACCCACTGGTTGATCTCAAGGCCGTAAATTTTTCCGGTGGAGGGGATGAACTGCCAGATGCCGACCGCTCCAGCGGGTGACCTGGCGTTGACGACGAAGCTGCTCTCT
>SRXB01000581.1 GCA_009724975.1 bacterium
AGAGAGCAGCTTCGTCGTCAACGCCAGGTCACCCGCTGGAGCGGTCGGCATCTGGCAGTTCATCCCCTCCACCGGAAAAATTTACGGCCTTGAGATCAACCAGTGGGTCGACCAGCGCATGGACCCCGAGCTGGCCACAAGGGCCGCCATACGCTTTCTGCGAGACCTTTACGAGAGGCTCTCCGACTGGGACCTTGCCATAGCGGGCTACAACACCGGCGGAACCAACGTCGAGCGCGCCCAGGACCGTTGCAAGAGCAAAGATTTCTGGTCCATAGCCGCCGCCGGAAAACTCCGCAGCGAAACCCGCCGCTACGTACCCAAGTTCTACGCCTTCCTCCTCATGTCGAGCGATCCTGCGGCCTACGCTTTCGAGAAAAATCCCGATCCGCCGGTAGAGTACGAAACCGTAATGGTCAAGGAGCAGCTGGACATCGGGCTGATAGCCCGCAAAAGCGCGGTGGATCGCGCCAGCCTCGAAGAGTTGAACGCCCCACTGCTGCGCTCCTGCACGCCCCCCTCGCCACTGCCCTATCCGCTAAGGGTGCCAAAAGGCACCGGCCAGATTATCGCAGCGGCAATCGAGGGGCTGGGCGAGGAGGAGAAATCCGACTATGTAAGCTACAACGCCAAGGCGGGGGAGTCGGTTGAAAAGATTGCCAAGCGCTACGGGGTGGACGCGGCTTCCGTAATCGAGCTGAACAGGCTTGCGAAGGGCAAAAAACTCAAAAAAGGCCAG
>SRXB01000257.1 GCA_009724975.1 bacterium
GGCCGCCTTTTAATTTATTTGCGGTTGACTGAGTGGAGCCAGTCGAGGAAGAAATCCTTCTGTTCCTCCACCGTGGATACCAGCGCCGGAGGGGCGTAATCAAAGAGGTCCACAAGACAGTCCTTGTCGGCCTTGCAGCCGGGAATGAGCCTGTAGGCGTGGTCTCCGCCGCCCAAGCTTCGCGTAGAGGTGGAGGAGAAGACGTCGCGACGGGAACCGTTGCACAAAAGCTTGATTCCGTCGGCGTCGAGGTCCTTTCTGAGCGCCGCGAGGCACTCGAAGAGATCCTCCCCCTCGTAAACCTTCCACTCTCCGCCGCTCCTGAAAAATTCCAGATACCACGGCGCGCTCTCGGGAAAGAAAAGCCTGCAGGTGATCAGACGGCCATTGGGCATGAGAAGTTCTACGTCGCGGCTCTTTTCGGCTCTTGCCATAGGCGACCCTCCGTAATGAATGTCGAGACACAAGACAAATCGGAATGGAATACCCGCCGCATATTTATGAAAATTATCACAAAAGCCGGAAAAGAAAAGCGCCGCTCGGTTGAAAGCGGCGCTTTTTTTGCGCAGTGGAGGTTTTTGGCGTTCGTTAGCCCTTTACGATTCCCTCGATAATCTCAACACACTTGCCGAAGGGAATCTTTGAGGTGTTGAGGACGATATTGTACTGCGTCGCCTGGTCGGCGTCGCAATCGAAGTAAAAGCGCAGGTAATCGCGGCTTCTGGCATCGAGGGTGGAGACGTATTCCTCGGCCTCGTCAAGGGAGATTTCCCGTTTCTTGGCGGTCCACGCCACGCGGTCGTCGAAATCGGCCACGAGGCGCACGTGCACGGTATCGGCGTTGTCCCTGAGGATGAACTGGCCGCCGCGGCCCGCTATCACAACATTCTGCCTCTTGCCGAGCGCCGAGACTATCTTGACGATCATCGTCTTGTAGATGTCGCTGTCGATCCAGCCGTCAACGTGGAACTGGTAGGGAATCTCCTCGCGCTCGTCGAACTGCGACTCGGCCTGGCTCTCCTCCATCGTCTTGGCTTTCTTGCGCAAGGCGTCGAGGTCGAAAATGGTGGAGAAAAAGCTTTTGTACTTGGAGTGGTGCTCCGGCTCGTACTCCTCCACCTCGGAATCGGGGACGTTCACTTCAAGGGCGACCTTGTGGATTATCTCCTTGTCGAGATAGTCAAGGCCAAGCTTCTTGGCCAACTCGCGTCCCAACTTCGGACCGCCGGCTCCGTACTGGCTCGAAATCGTTATGACAGGCATATCTCCTCCTTAGGGGCCCTAGCGCGGCTATGGCAGAACATAAACGTCGTTTTGCGTTATTGTGCGATACCAGCCGCTTTTTATATCAGACGACCCAACTCGCTTCAAGCTCTTAAAAACAAAATCGCCTTTAAAACGCATTGGCGCTCTGTTATTCTGCACCCCGTCCCCAGCGGGTTACAAGCGCTTTTTAGCCCGTTTGGGAAGTATTGTTTTTCGCCTTTGGCCGCAAGGCTTTTCGCGGCTGGCGATTTCGCCCGCCTTTGGAGTCCAGATGGAACCCGCCGGTCAAAAAGAGCTCCTCGAATTCCCGGACGCCAAGTTCTTCCAGATACTGGCAGGGGAGCGCGACGACAACTTCCGCGAGCTTTCAAGAGTCCTTCACGGCCTTGCCGTAAACGCGAGGGGCAATGTGGTCCGCCTCTCGGGGGAGGACGAGGAGGTCCTCATCGCCCGGAAGGTTCTTTTGGAGCTTTACGCGCTGGTGGAGGCGGGCTACCCCCTCTACCGCACCGACATAGATCACGCCGTCCGCGTCATAAGGGGCGACCGCAAGGCCAACCTCAAGGAAATCTTCATGGACGCGGTTTACGTAACCGCCGGAAAGCGGGTGATAAGCCCAAAGTCCACCACCCAGAAGATTTACATCGACGCGATACGCCGCCACGACATAGTTTTCGGCATAGGGCCCGCGGGTACGGGCAAAACCTTCCTCGCGATGGCTATGGCCGTAGCGGCGCTGGCAAAGCGCGAGGTCAAGCGCATAATCCTCACCCGACCCGCCGTGGAGGCGGGCGAGAAGCTGGGCTTTTTGCCCGGTAGCCTTTACGAGAAGGTCAACCCCTACTTGCGCCCCCTTTACGACGCGCTCCACACGATGATGCCCCTTGAGAAGGCCACCGCGATGATCGAGAGCGGGGTGATAGAGGTGGCGCCCCTCGCCTTCATGCGCGGGCGCACCCTCGACGACTCTTTCGTCATCCTCGACGAGGCGCAAAACACCACCACCGACCAGATGAAGATGTTCCTCACCCGACTTGGCTTCGAGAGCAAGGCCGTCATAACCGGCGACATCACCCAGGTCGACCTGCCGCGCGGATATGTCTCGGGGCTCGTTGAGGCGAGGCGGATACTGGCGCCGGTGCGCGAAATACGCTTTTGCGAATTCTCCAAGGAAGACGTGGTGCGCCACCCGCTGGTGCAGGAGATAATCGACGCCTACGAAAAAGACAATGCGCGCGTCAAGGCCCGCCAGATACCGGAAAGCGGCGAGTGAAGGCCTTCCTTGCGGTAGTGGGGCTCTTGCTGGCCCTGATAATCGGGTGCGCGGGCGGCGCGGTCTACATCCTAAGCCAGGACCTTCCCGAGGTAATGTCGCTTGAGGAGTTCACCCCGCCCACCTCGACCATAATCATGGCCGCCGATTCCACCGTCATCGGTGAAATCGCCCTCGAAAGAAGAACCGTCGTCCCCTATTCGAAAATTCCCCAGGCGATGGTGGACGCCATTCTCGCCATTGAAGACCAGCGCTATTTCGACCATATCGGAATCAACGTCTTTCGCATCTTCTCGGCCCTCATCGTCGATATAATAGAAGGCAAGAAAGTGCAGGGCGCCTCCACCATAACCCAGCAGCTGGCCAAAATGCTCTTTCTGACCCCCGAAAAGACGGTGGCGAGAAAAGTGCGCGAGGCCCTCCTCTCCTTCGAGATAGAGAAGAACTACACCAAAGAGGAAATTCTGGCCCTCTACCTAAACCAGATTTACCTCGGCAACGGCGCTTACGGCATAGCGGCGGCCTCCAAGGTCTACTTCAACAAGGACGTGGGGAAGCTAAACCTTGAGGAGTGCGCCCTTCTGGCGGCGCTGCCCAAGGCACCCGCCAAATACGATCCCTTCCGCCACCCCGAGGAGGCCCGCCAAAGGCGCGACCTCGTGATAGGCAACATGCTGGAGCTGGGCAAGATAAGCGAGGC
>SRXB01000582.1 GCA_009724975.1 bacterium
GCCCGAGCTTTTCGACGAAATAATGGAAAAGGTCATGAAGCCGATGGTCGACGGGATGGCCCGCGAGGGCAACCCCTACGTCGGCATCCTCTACGGCGGCATAATGGTCAAAAACGGCAGGCCCAAGGTTCTGGAGTTCAACTGCCGCTTCGGCGACCCAGAGTGCCAGCCGATAGTCATCCGCCTCAAAAGCGACCTCGTTGACATTCTTGAGGCGTGCATCGACGGGCGGCTCTCCGAGATAACCCTTGAGTGGGACAAACGCGCAACTGTTTGCGTCGTCATCGCGTCCAAGGGGTATCCGGGCGATTACCCCAAGGGAATCCCCATCGAGGGGCTGGGCAGCGCCGCTAAGGAGAAGGATGTTGTTGTCTTCCACGCCGGTACAAAAGAAGAGGGCGGCAAGGTCGTCACCAACGGAGGCAGGGTGCTTGGCGTTACCGCCCTTGGCGAAACGGTTGCGGCGGCGATAGCGAACGCCTACCGCGCCGTGGACAAAATAAGCTGGCCCGGAATGCAGTACCGGCGCGATATAGGGAAAAAAGCACTTAACAGGTAATCTTTTTTCGGCCATGTGCCGATATGTGACTCAGGGTAGATAAAGATGGCGAAAAAGCAGGTTTTGATTCTTATGGGCTCCGATTCCGATTACCCTGTCCTTGAGGGGGCGGCCCAGTACCTGGAAAAGATGGGGGTCGGCTACGACATCGCCGTTTCGAGCGCCCACCGCAGC
>SRXB01000583.1 GCA_009724975.1 bacterium
GCTGCGGTGGGCGCTCGAAACGGCGATGTCGTAGCCGACCCCCATCTTTTCCAGGTACTGGGCCGCCCCCTCAAGGACAGGGTAATCGGAATCGGAGCCCATAAGAATCAAAACCTGCTTTTTTCCCATATCTATCTACCCTAAGTCACATATCGGCACATGGCCGAAAAAAGATTACCTGTTAAGTGCTTTTTTCCCTATGTCGCGCCGGTACTGCATTCCGGGCCAGCTTATTTTGTCAACGGCGCGGTAGGCGTTCGCTATCGCCGCCGCAACCGTTTCTCCGAGGGCGGTAACGCCAAGCACCCTGCCTCCGTTGGTGACTACCTTGCCGCCCTCTTCTTTTGTACCGGCGTGGAAGACAACAACATCCTTCTCCTTAGCGGCGCTGGCCAGCCCCTCGATGGCGATTCCCTTTGGGTAATCGCCCGGATACCCCTTGGACGCGATGACGACGCAAACAGTTGCGCGCTTGTCCCACTCAAGGGTTATCTCGGAGAGCCGCCCGTCGATGCAGGCCTCAAGAATGTCAACGAGGTCGCTTTTGAGGCGGATGACTATCGGCTGGCACTCGGGGTCGCCGAAGCGACAGTTGAACTCCAGGACCTTTGGCCTGCCGTTTTTGACCATTATGCCGCCGTAGAGGATGCCGACGTAGGGGTTGCCCTCGCGGGCCATCCCGTCGACCATCGGCTTCATGACCTTTTCCATTATTTCGTCGAAAAGCTCGGGC
>SRXB01000258.1 GCA_009724975.1 bacterium
GGCGAAGGCCTTATCGTACTCCACTCCGGCCGCCGCGTTCCTGCCGCGCGCCCGAAGCATGTCGCCGAGGCGAACGTATTCGCCCGCCCCCGGGTCGGCCACCCTGCCGGGCTCAAGAGGTTCCTCTCGCCCCTCGCTTTTCAGGGCGATTCCGGTGACCTCCACATCCTCCTCCTGCGGCGGCAAACTCTTCACCCACTCGCGCCACCCCTCGTAGAAGGAGTCGAAGGAGCCGCCCCACACCTCCTCAAGCGCCTGCCGGTCGCTCTTACCCTCGCCGATTAGGGTCACGAGCCTCTTAAGCGAGCCCGTGCCTCGCTTTTGGAGCAAAAGCCCCATCATGGTGCCCACTTCGGAGAAGGCTAGCGCGGTGTCCTCGGCGGAAGGGAGCTTCGCGACCGAGGGGCTCATCTTCTCAAGGGAGATCAGGGTTCCGGCCTTGAACCGCTTTTGCAAAAGCGCCAGCGAAAAGCGCGAAGGGTTCCCCGCGCGCCCGCGCCAAACACCCTCGTAATGGCGGGCGATGCCCTCGTGTACCCAGATGGGGGCCGCGCCGCCGCTTTGCCTGAAGATGGCGAGGTGGACGTATTCGTGGCAAAGGGTGTCCAGCCAGCGAAAACCCCAGACGGTTGCGCGCGGGCTTGCCATCATCACGCGGTTGAATTTGCAAAGGCCTATCGTCCCGCTGGTTTCCACCTCCTCCTTCGTCAAGGTGGAAACGGCTGTGAAGGCGGGTATTGAGGGATATATCTCGGCCCGGACCACACCCTCGGGCTCGAAGCCCAGCTCATCCGAAAGGGCTTTTCTGGCCTTGGCGAGGGCATCCAGCGCCATTTCGGCCATCACCTCGTCCTTCGGATTGTCCCAATAGACCCTGAAGCCATCGCGTTCGCGTGATTTGAAGTTTTGGGCCGCTTTTTTCGTCGCGCTGACCAGCTCGTAAAAGCCGCCGCCAACCCCAAGCTCCTCAAGGGAGTTCAGGGAACCGCCGTAATCGCCCTCGAAGAAGCGCACGTGAGCGTCCAGCGCCCGCGCCGCTATCGCCTTGGAGGGTATTTTCCTCATCTCCTCCACGGCCCGCCTCGCCTCGGCTACCCGCCACTGGCCCAGAAGCTGGTTTCCCTTGTAGTAATCCAGAGCCTCGGGGGACGCGCCGTAGATTTCGGAGGCGAACGCGGCAGTGGCCGCCAAAAGGAGGAGAAGCGCCGCCGAAAAAGATTTTGCGAGAGTTTTCATTTTATCAGCCTCTCGTAATAGCGCTCCACTTCCTCTTCGTACCCCTTCGGATATTTGCCGCCCCTCATCTCCTTCAAAACCTCTTCGCGAAAGCGCTTGAATTCGGCGGAATCGCGCTCGCCGGGCAACTGGACGCGGCTTTTGTCCACCTCCCTGCCCCCGCCGGGCGCGCCGCCCCGCTGCCTGCCGCCGTTCATCTGCCCTTCCATCTTCTCTTTTGCGTCCTTGAGGCCGCCGGAGAGTTCGGAAAGTTTCTCTATCGCGCCGTTTTGCCCGGGCAGGGAGCCGAAGGGGTCGCCAGCGCCCAGCTTTTTCTGGGCATCGCCGGAAAATTCCCCAGCCTCCCCAGCCAGTCCGGGCAACTTGTCGCCTACGAAAGGTGAGCTCTTCAAAAGCTCCTCAAGCTCCTTTTTGATTTCGGAGGCCTTCTCGGAAACCCTCCCCTCTTCGCCGGAGAGGTTTTGGGCATTCTCCTCCCCTTCTTTGGATAGGTATTTCTTGCGCTGCTCAAGAAGGTCGGAGATTCTTTTCTGCAGGTCGTCCAGAGCTCGGCGTCCCTCGCGGTAGTCGCTCTCGGCAGCCATTTTGGCCTTGTCATCCTGCTCGCCAAGCTCAAGGGCGCGCTCTTTGAGCTCCTTGAGGGAAAGATGCATCTCCCTGGCGCTTTTCAGGGCGTCGCCGACGGTTTCCATGAGGTTTCGCCGCGTCTCTGCCCCTTTCCGGTCAATATCCGATTTCAGCCTCTCGGGGCTCTCCCTGGGAGCTTCCGGGGTTCCCGCGTCCATCCGGTCGGGAGGCGGGATTTTAGACAAAAGCTCCTCAGCGGCGCGCTGGGCGTCGCGCAGATTTTTCTCGGCCTCGCCCATGAAGGCCTCCCTGCGTTTCTGGAACTCGGCCAGAGCCTTTTTGGTTGCCTCCTCGGTTATGGGGCGGGTCTTTTGCAAAACCTCCTCCTGCATGGAGAGGGCGTCGGCGGCCTTTTCCATCAACTCTTTGAGCTTTTTGAGTTCGGGGGCCATTTTCTGCTCTTTGCTCTTTTTGGCGGCTTCGTTAAGCTCCGAGAGCATCTTCTGCAGGTCCTTCATCACCTCTTCGGCGAGTTTTTTGGCCGTTTCGCGGTCGCCCCTGGCGAGGGCTTCGCGCAACTGCGCCAGCTTTTGGGCAAGCTGGCTCTCTTTCATCTCCTTCATGGCGTCGGAATTCATGAAGGATTCCGGCATCTCGCCGTTTTGCGTGGAGAGCTTTTTTTGCAGCTCCCGAAGGGTGCGTTCGATCTGGTCCACCGCTGAGATCAAATCTTTGGTGTTCTCGCCGCCGGAGAGCCGCTCGAAGAGATCTCCCTGCAGCGCCGAAAGCTCGTCGCCGAGGGTTAGCGCCTCATCCATGCGAAGGCTCTTTAAAAGGTCGTCGATGAAGATGATGTCGCGCTCAAGTTCGGCTATGAACTCGCCCTGGCTCCCGTCGCCGCCGATGAAACCTTCCGCCCGGGCGCGAAGGGAGGGCTCGATGGAGGTTATTGCGGCGGCGTCCAGAAGGCCCTGCTCAAACCCCATCCTTACGCGCTCGGACACCGAATCAAGAAGTTTTAAAAGCCCTCCGGCGCTCTCCCGAAGAGCCGCGAGTTTGCCGCCTTCTGGCGCGGGGTTCTCCAGAAGGTCGCCGAGCATGGAGATAAGCGACTCTAAAAGCCTCTCCTGCAATCCCTCAAGGTCGGCCTCTACCTTGCGCCTTGAGAGGAAGTTTATGTATACCGACTTGGACGAGCCCGCCTTTGGGCCGCTTACGGTGTCCGAATCCCAGACGTCCACGCGAAGGTAGGCGCCGTCGCCCAGCTTGGGGTGGGCAAGGGGGGTGAAAGAGGCAGCGGCCGAAATTTTGCCCCCCGCCTCGATTTTGACCGGAATACGGACCTCTTCGGCCCCCGAAAGGACTATCTCGGCGCGTTCGGCCCTAAAATCGTCCTCGGCTGTAAACTCCAC
>SRXB01000259.1 GCA_009724975.1 bacterium
GGACGATTTCGAGGGGCTGGACGAGGCGATGAGCGACGTCTATTACGGAAACCTCAGCGTCTTCCAGTCGCTGCCGGACGTATGGGCGATCAACCAGATACTTCCGGTGATGCCGATACACCGCCTCAAGGAAGCGCCTACTAGAAACGCCATAATCTCCGACATCACCTGCGACTGCGACGGCAAGATAGACCGCTTCATCGACCTTCAGGACGTCGCCCGCACCCTGCCGCTCCACGAGCTCAAACACGGCGAGGACTACCTTGTGGGCGTTTTTCTCGTCGGGGCCTACCAGGAGACGCTGGGCGACCTGCACAACCTCCTTGGCGACACCAACGTGGCGAGCATACGCGTGGGCGACAACGGCGAGATAGAATACGTCAGGGAGCTTGAGGGCGATTCGGTGGAAGACGTGCTCAGCTACGTGGAATACAATCCAAAAGAGCTTTTGAACCGCTTCCGCGAGAAGGCCGAGCGGGCCGTGCGCGAGGGGATGATAACCGGCCAGCAGAGAAAGGCCGTCACCAGCGCCTTCAACGAGGGCATGCGGGGCTATACTTACTACGAGACCGACGAAGGGTAGCGATACCCCTTTTTCGCCCAGGGAGATTTGACATGAAAAAGGTACTCATCATCGGGGCCGGCGGAGTCGGCAGGGTTGTGGCGCACAAATGCGTGCAGGCCGTGAAGGATGGATATTTCAGCGAAGTGATGCTGGCCTCGCGCACCCGCGAAAAGTGCGATTCCATAGCCGCCGAGCTCTCCATCCCCGTGAAGACCGCCCGCGTGGACGCCGACAACGTGCCGGAGCTGACCGAGCTTTTGCTGGCCGAAAAGCCCGATCTCGTCATAAACGTCGCCCTCCCTTACCAGGACCTTACTATAATGGACGCCTGCCTCGAAGCGGGAGTCCACTACCTCGACACCGCAAACTACGAGCCCCGCGACACCGCAAAGTTCGAGTACAGCTGGCAGTGGGCCTACCAGGACAAGTTCAGCGAAAAGGGGCTGATGGCCCTTCTTGGAAGCGGCTTCGACCCGGGCGTCACCAACGTCTTCACCGCCCGCATGGTAAAGCACCACTTCGACAGGGTAGACGAGATAGACATCATCGACGCCAACGCCGGCAGCCACGGCCAGCCCTTCGCCACCAACTTCAACCCCGAGATAAACATCCGCGAGGTGACCGCCCCCTGCCGCCACTGGGAAGATGGCAAGTGGGTGGAGACTGGAGCCCTGAAGACAAAGCACTCCTTCGATTTCCCCGAGGGAATCGGGCCGATGAACATCTACCGCATGTACCACGAGGAGATGGAGTCGCTGGTAAAGCACTTCCCCACGATAAAGAAGGCCCAGTTCTGGATGACCTTCTCCGACAACTACCTAAAGCACCTAGAAGTGCTCCAGAACGTAGGAATGACCCGCATCGACGAGGTCGAGTACAACGGCGTCAAAATCGTACCCCTCCAGTTCCTCAAGGCCGTTTTGCCCGACCCGGGGAGCCTCGGACCCCTCACCAAAGGGCGCACCTGCATAGGCGTGGTGGCGCGTGGAGTCAAGGGCGGCCAGGAAAAGAAGACCTACATCTACAACATCTGCGACCACGAGGCCTGTTACCGCGAGACCAATTCGCAGGCGATAAGCTACACCACCGGCGTGCCCGCCGTGGTCGGCGCGATAATGATGGCCACCGGAAAGTGGATGGGCAAGGGCGTCTTCAACATGGAGCAGTTCGACCCAGACCCCTTCCTCAAGACCTTGGCCGATTACGGCCTGCCGTGGGTCGAGGTTTCGGCGGACGATATCCCCGCCCTCTAAAATGGCGCCGCTAGACGTAGAAAAAATAGCCTCGCTGGCCCCGTCGCCCTGCTACGTGGTCGACATGGGCAAGGTGCGCGAGAACCTCGCCATCCTCGACGGGGTCCAAAAGCGAAGCGGGGCAAAAATCCTACTCGCCCAGAAGGGCTTCTCCATGTGGAGCGTCTACCCCACAGTGGCGGCTACCCTCCACGGCGTCTGCGCCAGCTCCCCTTGGGAGGCGAGGCTTGGCCGCGAGGAGTTCGGGGGCGAGGTCCACACCTTCGCCGCCGCCTTCTCGGAAAACGACGTAAGGGAGGTATTGAAGACCTCCAACCACCTCGTCTTCAACTCCTTTTACCAGCTTGAGAAATTCCGCCCGCTCTGGGAAGGCTCCGGCTTAAGCGTGGGTCTTCGCGTCAACCCCGAACACTCCGAGGGGCACACCGCAATCTACGACCCCTGCGCCCCCAAGTCGCGCCTTGGCATCCGCCGCGCCGAGTTCGAGGGGAAGTCTCTGGCCGGAGTGGAGGGGCTTCACTTTCACACCCTCTGCGAACAGCTATTCGAGCCGCTGGCGCGCACCGCGAAGGCCTTCGAGGAGAAATTCGGCGAATTCCTCCCCCGCATGAAGTGGCTGAACCTGGGCGGCGGCCACCACATCACCCGAGAGGGGTACGACCTGGACGGCCTGGTGGAGCTGGTCAAATACTTTCGGGAAAAGTACGGGGTGGAGGTCTACCTTGAGCCCGGCGAGGCGATTGCGCTGGGAACCGGCGTTCTGGCCGGAACGGTGCTGGACATAGTCGAAAACGACGGCAAGATAGCGATTCTCGACATCTCCTGCTCCTGCCACATGCCGGACGTTCTGGAGATGCCCTACCGCCCGCCACTCTACAAGGGGTTTGACGCGGGGGAAAAAGAGTTCACCTACCGGCTGGCCGGCCCCTCGTGCCTTGCGGGCGACGTCATAGGCGACTGGTCGTTCGTGGAGGAGCTGAAAATCGGCCAGCGCATAGTCTTTTTGGACCAGGCGCACTACACGATGGTCAAAAACACCACCTTCAACGGGATACAGCTCCCTTCTATAGCGATTTTCGAGCCAGAGAGCGGCGAACTCAAAGTGGTTCGCTCCTTTTCCTACGAAGATTTCAAAAACCGCCTCTCCTAGGGGCGATTATCTCCGGCCCCCCACCTTCCTCAGCATCTGGGCCGCCTCCGCGTCGGCTGGATTTAACTTCAAGACTTCCCCAAAAAGCGCGCCTGCCTCTTCACCGCGTCCATTTTTCGCGTAAATGGTGCCCAGATTGAAGAGCGCGCGGCTGTCCGAGGGCTCTAATTTGAGATATTCCAAGTAATCAGCCGCCGCTTCGGCGTCCATGTCTCCTTTAAGGCTCTCCGCCAGCGCCTTCTGGA
>SRXB01000584.1 GCA_009724975.1 bacterium
GGGCGTTTCGTCCACGGCCTCCTCCTTCAACCCCCAAGTGAACCAGGATTACGCCAATTACGGCTGGGCCGTCACCGCCGGGGATTTCAACGGCGATACATGGATAGACCTCGCCGTGGGCGCGCCCAACTGGGACGGCGCCTACACCGACGAGGGTGGCGTATGGATATACAACGGCGGAGCCTCTGGTCCAACCCTATACACCTCTTTCAGTTCAGGCAGGGTTTCGACCTCTTACGGGTATTCACTTGCGGGTTCGGGCAATTTCAACAACGACGGCTACAAGGACCTCGCCGTCGGCGCTCCCTATTTCGACTACACGGCCAACGGCAACGAGGGAGCCATCTACATCTACAACGGCTCCGCCACGGGGCCAACTTTCCAGCGGATACAGTACAGCGCGGACCCGGGCTCTTATTACGGCTTTTCAATCGCCGTAGCGGGGAGCGTCAACGGGGACGTCTACCAGGATCTGGTCGTGGGCGCGCCCTATTACACTGCGAGCGACAACGGGGCGGTAATCGTCTATCACGGCTCCGCCACAGGCCTTTCCACCTCAAACAACGGCCTCATAACTTCGGATCAGGCAAGCTCGCTGCTGGGCTACTCGGTGGATGGGGCCGGCGACGTCAACGGCGACGGCTACGCCGACATAATCGCCGGAGCCTACCTTTATGATTCGCCAGAGACCAACGAGGGCGCGGCCTTCATCTTCAAGGGCGGCCCCTCC
>SRXB01000585.1 GCA_009724975.1 bacterium
CGGGGCGAGCGCCCCCGCGATGTTGTCGCAGATCGTCCTCGTTGCAAGGGTAGACGCCCTTTGCGCCAAGGTTCGCGTCGGCCAAAGGCTCGGTTCCGTCAGGCCGGTTATCGCCAAAGAGCCTATTCTGGATGTTGAGGGGGCAAGGCACCCCTTCCTCGCCCTTCGCGGCGCGGGCAAGGTCGTGCCTATAAAGCTCTCTCTGAAGGACGGCAAAAAGCTCCTCCTCGTCACCGGCGCTAACGCCGGCGGCAAGACGGTGGCACTGAAAACCGCGGGGCTTTTGGTCATGATGGCGCAGGCGGGACTTTTCATACCGGCGGACGAGGGGTCGGTAATAGGCTGGTTCGGCGAGGTCCTGGCCGACATAGGCGACGAGCAGGACATCGACCGCGACCTCTCCACCTTCTCGGCGCACATGACCCGCCTAAAAGAGATCTTCCAGATCGCGGGCGAGGGGTCTTTGATTCTTCTCGACGAACTGGGAACCGGCACCGACCCGACCCAGGGGGCGGCCCTCTCGGTGGCTCTTCTGGAGGAATTGATCTCTATAGGGGCGAGAATTCTGGCCACCACCCACCTTGACGGATTGAAGGCTTACGTCTACGGTTGCAAAGAGGCTTCCAACGCCGCGGTTGCCTTCGATCCCAAGCGCGGCACGCCTCTTTACCAACTCCTTTACGGGCAGGCGGGCTCCTCCAACGCCCTTGAACTGGCCGAGCGCATAGG
>SRXB01000260.1 GCA_009724975.1 bacterium
ATGGAGAAGGGGGGGGTCTTGGCGCGATTGAGTATCTCTAGCTTTTTCGCGCGCACCTCTATCTCGCCCGTGGCAAGCGAGAGGTTGGCGGTCTCGGCGGGGCGCTCCACAACGACTCCGGTGAGCGCCAGCACGTATTCGCTACGCACCTGGTGAGCGACTTCATGGGCCTCGCCGGAGATATCGGGGTCGAGGACGACCTGGGTGATGCCCTCCCTGTCGCGAAGGTCGAGGAAGACGAGACCGCCGTGGTCGCGCCGCCTGTGAACCCACCCCATGAGGGTGACCTCCCTTCCGGCGTCGGCTTTCCTGAGCGCTCCCAGATGATGCGTCCTGATCCATCCTTGCATGGTCAAAATCCTTTCGGGGCAAAAACCGAAAAAGGGGCCTTTCGGCAAGGCCCCTTCGAATCGGGTGCGAAATTGTTATTTGTTGAGCATCTTCCCGTCTTTATTGGAACCGTGGGGAGAATGGCAGCTAAGGCAGTCATCGTTGTGGTTAAGATGGGTGGTTGAGGTCGACTTGTTGTGGCAATAGGTGCAAAGGTCGCTCTTTTTGTCCGCGAACTCGAAGGTTCCGGCGTCTTTCTTTGTGCAGGGCGCACCCTTCGGCACGTGGCAGGAGACGCAGCCGCCAGCGCCAAGCTCCTCGGCCGCGAGCGGCCCGTGGAGAAATTTATACGAAACCTGATACTTGTGGCACCCGCCATCTATGCAGGTTGCGGCCAGGGCCGCGCCAGCCAGGAAAATCGTTGCCACGGCTAGGTAAAGGGCGGCGGCGATTTTGTTTTTCATCTTACTGCTTCACTCCTTAAGCGCTTTTATAAAAGTTTGAAATCATTTCAAAAGCTTCATCCGCCCCGAGGGTGCTCTGGGAACCGTCGGAGAGGTTTTTTACCGAGACTTTGCCCTCGGCGACCTCGCTCTCGCCGAAAATGGCGACAAGGCGGGCTCCGCTTGAATCGGCGGATCTCATCTGGGCCTTGAAGCTGCGGTCCTCGAAATCCATCCCGGCGCCGATTCCGTCCAGAATAAGCTTTCGGCGAAAGGAAAAGGCCGCCTTGGCTCCCTCTTCCCCCCTGAAAACGCAGTAAACCGGCTGGCCGCAATCGCCGCCGAACCCCTCCCCCAGCATCAGGGTCAGGCGCTCGACCCCCATCGCGAAACCCAGCGCGGGAACAGCCGGTCCGCCAAGGGTCTCCACAAGCCCGTCGTATCGCCCGCCGGCGGCCACGGCGTTCTGCGAGCCCAGCTCGCCGGTCAAAAGCTCGAAGGTCGTCCGGTTGTAATAATCAAGGCCGCGTACCATCCTCGGATTCACCGAGTAGGGAATCGCCTCGCCGTCAAGAATCCTTCTCACCGCCGAAAAATGGTCAGAGCACTCCCCACAGAGCCAATCCAGTATCGAGGGGGCGGCGGCTGTGGCCTCTTTGCACTTCTCGTTTTTGCAGTCTATTACCCTAAGGGGATTTTTCTCAATGCGCGTCTTGCAATTTTCGCAAAGTTCGCCGGTTTTTCCCATGAGAAATTTTTTAAGCTCGTCGATGTAGGCGGCGCGGTCTTCCCGACAGCCAAGGGAGTTTATCTCAAGGCTGACCCGCTCCCTTATGAAGAGCGCCCCCGCCAAATCCCACAAAAGCGCCAGCATCTCGCCATCGGCGGCGGGCTCCTTGAAGCCGAAGCATTCGGCGCCTATCTGGTGAAACTGCCGAAAACGCCCTTTTTGCGGCCTTTCGCGGCGGAACATCGGTCCGCAGTAATACCACCTAGCCTTAGGAGCCGATTTGGCGAAGCCGTTTTCCACGAAGGCCCGAACCGCCGAGGCGGTCCCCTCGGGCCGCAGGGTAACGGTATTGTCGCCGGCGTCGGTGAAGGTGTACATCTCTTTTTCGACGATGTCGGTGGCCTCCCCGATGGAGCGGTTGAACAAAAGAGTCTCCTCCAGCAGGGGAAGGCGTATCTCGCTAAAGCCGTAGCGGGCGAAAACCTCGGCGCAAACGCTTTCAATTCGCCTTACGGCGCTGGCTTCGGCGGGAAGTATGTCCCGAAAGCCCTTGAGTCTTTTTATATTCATTTCGGGTTGTGGTCCGCGGCGGAATAAACCGCGTCTCTGGTCGTTTCCTTGCCTCGGTACATAGCCTGGTCGGCAAGGTGCAAAAGCGCCTCGGGGGTGGCGGCGTCGTCGGGAAAGGTGGCGACGCCTATGCTCACCGTAAGACGCACGTCTTTATTTTCCCTGCGCAAAAAAACATGCTCCTTTATCGCTTTTCTTATGCGCTCGGCTATCTCCCTCGCGGATTTGGCCGAGGCCTCCGGCAAAACAACGGTGAATTCGTCGCCGCCGTAGCGTATCACCGAATCGTTGGCGCGCACGAAGCGTTGCAAAATCCAGCCTGCCTCCACAAGCGCCTTGCCGCCTGCCTGATGGCCGTAAAGGGTGTTCACTTCCCTGAAATTGTCCATGTCAAGGAAGAGAAGGCTCAGGGGCTGGCGGGATTTTCGCGCCTCCAGAAGCCTTTTCTCCAGAATCATTGGCAGGTAGCGGGCGTTGTACAGGTCGGTCAACGAATCTATGTAGGCCAGCCCCAGCGCCTCCTGAAATTTCATTGCGCCGCGCAAGAAGAGGCCGACGCGCTTCACTAAAAATTCCGCATCGTCCGCCACCGAATCAAAATCGCCCACACAGTTGCGGCATCCGAAGATGAAATACACGCCGCAAACTTCCTCTTCGCTCAAAATCGGCAAAACAAAAACCCGATCTTTGCAACCAAAAGCGATATCGCCGAATAGTTGGGAAAATTCCTTGGGGCCATACGATTTAGCCCTGTCCAGAAGTTCCGCCTTGGGGCGCTCGCAAAAACCAAGCCACTCATCCCCTGAAAAATTCTCGTCCTTGAAGCCTTTTTTCGCGGCGAGCTCAAACCCCTGGGTGAGAGAGGTTTTCAGAATGCAATACCCCTTCTTCGCCCCAAGCAATTCAATCAGGGAAAACAGCCCATGCTCGGCGACTGCTTTTGGCTGGTCAAGGCGCAAAAGCCCGTCCGTGAGCTCGTAAAGGGCTATTTTTCTAGTGCTGGCGTCTTTGTCCACCGCAAAGCCTCGCAAGGTTAAAGTAAGCCAATTTGAAAGATTAGCACACGCCGAGGGTTTATATCAACGCGCGGCTTTGGGTTCGGCATCGGTTCCGCCGAATTC
>SRXB01000261.1 GCA_009724975.1 bacterium
GATATCCTTCCTGCCGTGGGGAGTGTGGCAGCTTATGCAGGTCATCCCGCGGGTCTTGCCGTCGGCGCTGGCCTTGGCGAAGATGGGGTGGTGGTGCATTTGGGCGTGTTCCCCCTCGCTGACAGTGTCGTGACACCCGGCGCAAAGAGCCTGCGCGTCGGTTTTGAGAAAATTCCCGTCGTCCGCGCCGTGGGCCGCATGGCACTTGGAACAGGCGATTTTTGAATGAAGTCCCTCGGCCATGTTCTCGTTGACCGTCTCGTAGTGGCAGTGCGCGCACAATTCCTGCACCGTGTCGGCGGCCAGGAGTTTTTTGCCGCCGGAGTGAGGTGTGTGGCAGACGTCGCAACTGTTCACCGCCAGCGGGCCGTGCAAGAAGGGTTTGCTGGTCAGCTCTTTTGAGATGAAATCGTCGTGGCAGCTGTTGCAGGTTTCTTTTTCGGTCGCCGTTATTGTGAAGCGGGAGGGCAGGTACTTGGGGTCGTGGCAGTAAAGGCAGGTGAAGCCGCCGGAGGGCCTGTGGACGACCTCGCCGCTTATTATGTCGCGGTGGCAGGAGGTGCAAAGGACGCCGATGGGGAGTTTGCGGTCGGCGGATTCTATCTCGGGCGAAAGCTCGTGGCAGCCCGAGCACTTCTTCTCGTTTTCGGGTACGTGGAACAAAAAGGGCTTGGCGGCTGAATCCATCGCCATCTTGGTCGAAGAGGGCGGGATGCAGAAAATCGTCAGGTATTTTATGCGCTGTTCCGTGGCGGGGTCGGCCCAGGTGAACTTGTTCAAACCCTCGTTCAGGGGTAAAAGAATGTGTATAAGGTCGTTTTCATCGCCCGGGACCCTGTAGCTCTCCTTGAAGTACTCCTTTTCCTGCCGGAAAACCACGGGGGTGAACCCTTTTGGGACTTTGAAGATGACCAGCGCGCTCTTCGTGGGTACAACAGCCTTGTCAAAGGGAAGCTCGACCTCCACGAAGGGGGCCGAAGCGTGCGCAAAAGAGGCGATGAAAAGAAAACCCAGCGCTGCGGCAAAGATTTTTCGCATCTAAATCTCCCTCGGAAACCAAAAAAAACAAAATGGCCATTTGCCAGAAAGCAACATTTTTAGTACCCTGCAATACCCCGATACGCAAGGGTAAATAATGAGGCCCCGCCACATTTTATGTGGCTTTCACAATAATACAACAGGAATACGAAGAGCGCGACGATGCAAAGCCCCTTTTCATCCCTACAAAAATTGAGCGCGGGCGGTTTCGACGGTTACTATTACAGCCTACCCGCCTTAGAGAAAGCCGGCCTCGGCGAGATATCGACGATGCCCTTCACCCTTCGTATAATACTTGAGTCGCTCCTTCGCGGGTACGACGGCGGCAAGACCGTCTCCGAGCGCGACATCGAGGCGCTTGCGGGTTGGTCGCCGGCTAGCGATTCCGACGCGGAGATAGCTTTTCGCCCGGGCAGGGTCCTTTTGCAGGATTTCACCGGCGTGCCTGCGGTGGTGGACCTCGCCGCCATGCGCCACGCGGTGAAAAGCCTCGGCGGCGACCCCGCTCGCATCAACCCGCTTATTCCGGCGGACCTTGTAATCGACCATTCGATGCAGGTCGATCACTCCGGCGATTCGGGCAGCTTCGATTTCAACCTCGACCTTGAGTTTGCGAGAAACTCCGAGCGCTACGAGTTCCTCAAATGGGGGCAGGGGGCTTTCGACAACTTTCGCGTCGTACCCCCCGCCACCGGCATCTGCCACCAGGTCAACCTCGAATACCTCGCCGACGTTGTGGGAGTGCGCAAGGTCGATTCCAAAAACATCTTCATCCCCGACACCCTCGTCGGCACCGATTCGCACACCACGATGATAAACGGCCTTGGAGTGCTGGGCTGGGGAGTGGGCGGCATCGAGGCGGAGGCGGCGATGCTCGGCCAGCCCCTCTACATGCTCGTTCCCAAGGTGGTCGGCGTCAAGCTGACCGGCGAGCTGGGCGCTGGCGTGACTGCCACTGACCTCGTCCTTCGCGTCACCCAGCTTCTTCGCGCTCACGGCGTGGTGGGAAAGCTGGTGGAGTTCTACGGCCCGGGTCTTAAAAAGCTCTCGCTCCCCGACAGGGCTGTGGTGGCGAACATGGCTCCAGAATACGGCGCCACGGCGGGCTTTTTCCCCGTAGATTCGGTCACCATCGACTTTTTGCGCTTCACCGGCAGGGACGCCGGCAGGGTCGAGCTTGCGGAGAAATACCTCAAGGCCCAAGGGCTTTTCCTTGAAGACGGGGCGAAAGAGCTTCGTTTCTCCGAGATGGTGGAGCTGGACATGGCCACGGTGGTTCCCTCCGTCGCCGGTCCCAAGAGGCCGCAGGACCGCCTCGCCCTCGGCGAGGTTAAGAAAAACTTTTCGCAAAACCTCCAGAAGGGGTTCGGCAAGACCGTGGTGGCCTGCCCCGACGCCGAAAGCGGCAAGGGCGCGCGCCTTGACACTTACGGTTGCCACGCCGTCGACGCGACTATTGGCGACGTGCCGGTGAAGCTGACCCACGGCGCGGTGGCGATAGCCTCCATAACCTCGTGCACCAACACCTCAAGCCCCGCCCTCATGATCGGCGCGGGCCTGCTCGCCAAAAAGGCGGTGGAAAAAGGGCTTTCGCCGAGGCCGTGGGTCAAGGCCAGCCTCGCCCCGGGCTCCCGAGTCGTCACCGCCTACCTTGCCCAGGCCGGTCTCTTGTCCTACCTCGAAGCCCTGCGCTTTCACGTGGCCGGCTATGCCTGCGCCACCTGCATAGGCAACTCCGGCGACCTGCCCGCTCCGGTGGGCGAGGCGGTGAAAAAGGGCGACCTGGTGGTTGCGGGCGTCGTCTCCGGCAACCGCAACTTCGAGGGGCGCATCAACCCGCTGGTCAAGGCCAACTACCTCGCCAGCCCCCAGCTCGTCATCGCCTACGCCCTCGCGGGGACCGTGGACATTGATTTTTCGACCGAGCCCCTTGGCTATGGCCCCAACGGCGATGCCGTCTACCTGAAAGATATCTGGCCGACCCGCCAGGAAGTCGATGAGGCGGTAAGGGGAGCGGTAACCTCCAAAATGTTCAACGCCGAATACTCGGACGTCTTCACCGGCGACCTCAAGTGGCGCGCCGTCAAGGCCGCCAAGGGCGAGCTCTATAAATTCGACGCCAAATCCACCTATATCCGCAACCCCCCCTTCTTCAC
>SRXB01000262.1 GCA_009724975.1 bacterium
AGCTGGGTGGAGTTGGTGTAGTAGACCTCGCCGCGCGAGATGTCGCCGCGCACTATGCGGCCAGCCTCGGGCGAGTGGTGGCGAAGGTCGAGCTTGGCGAAGCGGTAGGCGGTGGACTCGGCGGGGGTCTGCTCAAGGACGAAGTGCATCTTCTCGTGGGCCGAGAACTTGTCGGTGACGAGCTTCATGTGGGCGATTATCTTAAGCCCGAGCCTGAAGGCGGCGTCGCTCTCGTGAAGCTCCTCGCCGGTATGTATCTTGACCATCTCGTTGAGGCCGACCATGCCTATGAGGTAGCTGACGCGGTGCATGCGAAGGTAGGACTGGCCGTCGCGGTTCATCGTGAGGAGGGCCAGCGGGCCGTTTTCGCCCTGGCTGAGGAGCTTTTCTATGAACGCCTTCTTTTCGAGGTGGGCGTTTCGCGCAAGCTCAAGCATCTTCGTCAGGCCGCCGAAAAGCTCCTGGTCGTCGCCCTTGGCCTTGTAGGCGAGGCGCGGCAGGTTGATGGTGACGTTCTGCAGGGCCGAGTAGCGCATCTTCCACGGCTCTTTGGCGTCGTCTAGGTCCTGCTGCTCAAGTTTGAAGGAGAGGCGGCAGCATTCGGAAATCTTGGCCGTCTCGCCCCGGTCGAAGACGTAATAGGTGGTTCCCTTTTCCGAGGAAACCTTGCAGATGAGCTCAAGGAACTGCTCGTGCCCTTCGGTCTTGAAGAACTTCTCGGTGATGTGGACGAGGGGCTTGGGGAAGAAGAAGGGCCTGCCGCAGGCGTCGCCCTCCATGTAGGTCTCGAAGAGGGCGGTGACGAAGCGCTGCGCCTCTTTTTCGTATTCCTTGTAGGTCTTTCCGGTGAACTCGCCCCCCGGCCCTATGGCGGGGACGTCCTCGAAGTGCTTGGGGACCTCCCAGTAGAGGTTGAGGTCGGTGAAGATCGCCTGCCCGCCGCGCGCGACCGCCTGCTGGGAGAATTCGTAGATCATCATCTGGGCGAGCTGGCGGACCTCTTTGTCGCTCATATCCACGAGATAGGGTGCGAAAAAGAGGTTGACCGCGTCCCAGCCGATGGCCCCCGCGAAGTTTGACTGGAGCGCCGCCGCGAACTTGACCATGTGCGCCAGAAGGACGTCGGCGCGCTTGGCGGGGCGTGCCACCGCGAGGCTGTTTGGGAGGTTGAGGCCGAATCTCTTGAGATACTCAAGGCTCTGGCCGGAGCAGTAGGGTCGGTCGATGAAGCCCAGGTCGTGCAGGTGTATGTCGCCGCGCATGTGGGCGTCGCCCACGTCCTGGCTGAAGACCGCCAGAAGGGCGTACTCCTTCTTTATGTTCTCGGCCAGCGTGAGGTTGGTGGCCTCGGGCCCGTGGGGGACGTTGGCGTTCTCCTTGTTGTGGTTGACCAGGAGCTCCTCGACGTCGTAAAGGGGCATGCCGAGGCGGGTGTGCATGCGGCGGGCCGACTCAAGTCCCATCTCGATGAGCTTGGCGTCGACCAGCTCGCGGACGAGCGGGGCGGTGAGGACCTCTATCTTGGAGGTCATTATCACCTTCTGCACGGCGTCGGCGACCTTCTTGGCGGTATCCTCGTCGATATAGGTCTCGCGCACGAGGGTATCGACTATCCGCCGGTGGTTCCACTCGACGATCTCCATGCCGGAAGTGCGGATGAAAAGAGCCTTGTCGGTAGCGCCCGAATCCCTGCCGGCCATTCTCGCCGTTATGTCCGTCACCTCAGCCACGCCGGACTCCTTTCACTAGAAAAATCAATGGGTTATGCGGCGTTTCCACGCCAGATGTTGTATTATTGGCGAATGTTACCACAACATATTGTGGATAAAAAGGCCCCTCGAAAAAAATTTTAAATTGTCAAAGCCCCTCCCCTCGGCTATGCTCGATAGCCTTGAAAGTTGGCCTTTTGTTACCAGAAAGGTGCCGGTCGCATCCAAGATGAACGAGGATTTGAAGAGAGAGGACGAAGCCGAGCTGGTCCGGCTGGCGGCGGGAGGAGATTTCGAAGCCTTCGGCAAGCTGGTCACAGCTACCGAGGCGAGGGTCTTCAGCCACCTGCTCAGGATGACCCAAAACAGCGCGGACGCCCAGGAGCTTTTGCAGGAAACCTATCTTAGCGCATTCAAGAACCTTCGCTCCTTCAAAGGCAACTCCTCTTTCTACACGTGGGTTTATCGCATAGCCACCAACCACGCCCTGATGCACTACCGCAGGCAAAAGCCCGAAACTTCAGTGGAGGAGTTGCCGCTGCCGACCCACGAGGAACTAAAAAACCGCCGCATCTCCGACTGGGACCTCGACCCCGAGGAGGCGGCCAAATCGGCGGAGATAAAGGCCATGCTGGGCGACGCCATAGCCAGGCTGCCGGAAGGGTACAGGGCGGTGGTCGTACTTCGGGACATAGAGGGTCTTTCCACAGCCGAAACCGCCGAGATTCTTGGAATAAACGAGGGCGCGGTAAAAACCAAGCTACACCGCGCGCGCATATTCCTCAGAGAGATTTTGAGCAGGAGCTTCGGGCCGCAGGAATTCTCAAACCCGCAGGAGAGCTAAAAGACGTGAGCCATAAATTAAGCTGCAAAGAAATACTGGAAAAGCTCAGCGAATACATAGACGAAGAGCTTGACCCCTCCATCTGCGACGAGGTGGAAAAACACATGGAGGGGTGCTCCCCCTGCATCGCCTTCACCAACACCCTCAAAAAAACGGTTAAACTTTACAACACGGCGGGAAAAGAGGTGGAGATACCTCCGGCGGTCCACGACAGGCTCCACTCCTTCCTTCGCGAAAAGTGCACGGAAAGCAAATGACCGACCTCCTCTTCATAATAGCCGCCGTGGCGGTGATATTCATCTTCGCGCGGGGAGGCGGCTGAGGCCCCTGCAAAAAACCGCCGGTCAGGCGGGATAAATTCAAATAAGTCTTAGGAGTAAAAAAGATGGCCAGCGAAAACATCCTTGAAGTCACCGACGCCAACTTCGAAGAAAAGGTCCTCAAATCGCCGGTTCCTGTCCTTCTGGACTTCTGGGCCCCGTGGTGCGGACCCTGCCGCATGATAGCCCCCGTCCTTGAGGAGCTGGCGGTTGAATACAAGGGCAAGATCGCGGTAGCGAAGATGAACGTCGATGAAAACCCCCTCACCCCGCGCAAATTCGACGTGCGCGGCATACCCAACATTAAATTCTTCAAGG
>SRXB01000031.1 GCA_009724975.1 bacterium
GCGTATTGCCCCTGGACCGCCCTGTTCTGCAGTGGGTGCAAGGGATTTAGGGCAAGCTCCTGCCAATCCTTCACGCTTACCCCTGCGGCCATCTTGTTCGGGTCGAAGGTGGGGCGCGAGGCCATGGCCAAAATCTCGCCCGTCTTCACCTCTATCGCCACAATCGACCCCACCTCCTCCCCAAGGGCGCTCTCAGCCGCCTCCTGAAGGGTTTTGTCTATGGTTAGCACGAGATTGTGGCCTGGGGCGGGCGGATTTTTAGCCAATTCCTTGAGCCTGCGACCCCTTACGTCTACCTCAACCTGAAGGCCGCCTGGTGTGCCGCGCATCTCTTTTTCCCACGAATATTCAATGCCCGAGCGCCCGACGAAATCGGAAGGGTCGTAATCCTTGTAATCATCCGAGCCAAGTTCACCGGGCCCTATGCTACCCATATAACCCATCGTTGCCGCGAAAAAGGTGCCCAAGGGGTAGTTGCGGATGGGGGTCGGGGCGACGGCGAAGCCGCGAAGCTCAATTCTTCGCGCCTCCAGCTTTGCCATCTCCTCCCTCGATATATTCCTTTTCAGAAGGCGGGGGCGAAACCTGGCCCCTCCCTTGCCCTCGACCTTGGCCTTAACGTCTTCCGGCTTCATCCCCAGTATCGAACCTACGGTCAGGTATGTTTCGAAACGGTTTTCCCCCGGAACCTCCTGCGGTATTACGGTGGCGTCGAAGGAGGCGACCGTGTTGGCGAGGACCTCTCCGTTGCGGTCCAGGATGTAGCCTCTGGGAGGGGTGAGGAAGATTGCGCGTATGCGGTTGTTTTCGCTTAAGTTTCGGTAGTAGATGCCCTGCATGACCTGCAGGTGGAAAAGCCGGGCGGCCAAGAGGAGGAAGGACAGGCTTACGATCACCGTTATCCCCACGAAGCGTGGTTTGAGATGGGAACGGGTGATGGTGCTCTGGGGTATCAAAGCGGGGTCTCGTCGGGTTTGTATCCCGTGAGCTTGCCCATTGCCCAAAAGGCGAAGGGGACGGCGAATATCTCCACCGCCGCCTGCCTGAGCCCTATCGAGAGAATAACTCCCGCCGAAGGGGGCTTCACGAAGACCGCGTTTTTGAAGAGGAAGACTAAAATGGTGTCGGCGAGGACCGCCAGTGGGCCGGCGATGAATAAAATTCCCGTCAGGTCGAAGACTCCGCGCCAGGGCCTGGAGAGGGCGTAGACGACGAGGCGCGCCACGGCGGTAAAACCCAGGGGCCCGCCTGATGCCACGTCAACCAGAAGCCCCGAGGCGAAAGAGAGGTAGACTCCGCCGGTAGGGACGCCGGTGAGAGCCAGCCAAAGGACTATGGAGCGCGTGAAATCGGGCCGCCAGGGCTCTGTGACGAAGGGTGGTATCAGGGCGGTCTGGGCGAGCAGGGCCAGAATCAGGGCCGCCAGCCAGGCTACCCTTGCCCTCACTCTCTAACACCTTCGTAAAAGTCGGTTATGACGAAGACCTCTTCGATTCTGGCGAAATTAACGGCGGGCTCAAGGGTGGCCTTGACGAACATGTCGCCGCTACCCTCGGAGACCTCTGCTACGTGCCCGAGAACGAGCCCCTTGGGGAAAAAACCGTCGAGGCCTGAGGTTATGATCTTGTCGCCCTCTTCGATGTCGGTGCCTCTGGTGATGTAGAGGAGTTTGGGGCTGGGGGTCATGTCTCCCTCGACGAGGACCTGCCCCCGGGTGCGCTGCAATATTCCATCCAGCGCGGAGCTTGCGTCTGTCAGGAGGAGGACCCGCGAGGCGGAATCGCCCGACTCGTAGACCCTCCCGACGACGCCGTAGCTCGTCACCACCGGAGCGCCTACCTTTATACCGTCCAGCGAGCCTCGGTTAAGCACTATGGTACGATACCAGGCGGAGGCGCTTCGCCCGATGACGCGCGCCGGAACCATCTTGTCGAGATAGGAGGCTTCCTTGAAGGCGAGCAGGCTTTTAAGCCGCTCGTTCTCGGCGCGGTACTCCTCCGCCTTCAAAAGCTCAAAGCGCAGAGCCTCTACCTCCTCCCGAAGCTTGACCGCCTCCTTGGCGGAACCCGAAAAGAAGAGAAAGCGATCGAAAAAGGAGCCGAAGACGCCGCCGATGGAACTGGCCACACCCTGGAGTGGCAGCCCCGCATAGCCGGAGGAACGGCTCTCGGGTCCGGCGCCCTCCTTGCCCGAGGTCAATATCCCGACCGCAAGGAGCAGGAGAAGCCCACCGGCTACCATATTCTTTCTTTTGGTAAGCAAGCCTTGCATCAAGACCACTCCGGCCCGGCTCCCCGCCCGCAAGGGCGGCCCGGGGCTCGAATGGGGCGGCTACATACAGACATCCCGAAGGAGGTCCAGCTCGTCCAGGGCCATGCCCGCGCCGAGCGCAACGCAGGAGAGAGGATCGTCGGCGACCATGACCGGAAGGCCCGTCTCCTCGCGAAGGAGGATATCCAGATTCCTGAGAAGGCCGCCGCCGCCGCCAAGGACCATCCCCTTGTCGACTATGTCCGCCGCCAGCTCAGGCGGGGTGCGCTCAAGGGCGGTCCTCACGGCCTGCACTATGGCGTTGACCGGCTCGCGAAGGGCTTCGCGCACCTCGTCGGCGTGGACGGTGATGTTTTTGGGTATGCCGGTTATAAGATCGCGCCCCTTGACTTCCATCGACGGGTTTGCGTCATCGGGGTCGGGGTAGGCGCTGCCGATTTTTATCTTCACCTCCTCCGCGGTGCGTTCGCCGATGAGGAGGTTGAACTTGCGCTTGATATACATGGTTATCGCCTCGTCGAGCTTGTCGCCCGCGACGCGCACCGACTGGCTGTATACGATGCCGGAGAGGGAGATTACCGCGACCTCGGTGGTGCCGCCGCCGATATCGACTATCATGTTGCCGCTGGGCTCGGTTATGGGAAGGCCGACGCCTATGGCCGCCGCCATCGGCTCCTCAATCAGATAAACCTCTCTCGCGCCAGCTGACTCCGCCGACTCGCGGACGGCGCGCTTCTCGACCTGGGTTATTCCCGAGGGTACGCCGACGATTACGCGGGGGCGCACAAGCCGCCTGCGATTGTGGACTTTCTGGATGAAATAGCTGAGCATTGCCGCGCAGATGTCGAAATCGGCTATGACGCCCTCCTTCATCGGACGCACCGCGATGATGGAGCCGGGGGTGCGCCCCAGCATGCGCTGGGCCTCTTTGCCCACCGCCTTTATGCGCCCGCCGCCGATGGCGTCTTTCTTGACGGCGACGACAGAGGGCTCGCTGGCGACTATGCCCTTGCCCTTGACGTAGACAAGAGTGTTCGCGGTTCCCAGATCTATAGCCAAATCATTGGAAAACATGCCAAGTATGGAATCAAGCATTACGACCTTTGCCTCATTTTTCGGTAAGCGCCCGCCGCCTTTGCCGGGCGCGGTTTTCTTGCTTATGGGTAATTTGTTATTCTATCAAACCACAACGCTCCATCCAAGCATATTGGTTGGACAAAACAGTGTAACCTCGCATTTTCGCCCCTCATCCAACTTGAAAAAGGAGAGGATGGGGAGGTCAGGCGGGGGCGTGCAGGGGAGAGCCGCTCCTTTTCACCACCGCCAGGGTCTGCGTCATGTGGGCGACCAGCGCTCCGCCAGAGTCGAAAACCTCGGCCTGCGTGAAAATCAACCTCTTGCCGGCCTTGAGCACCCTGGCGCGGCACAAAAGCTCCGGCCCTATAGCAGGCCTAAGAAAAGTTATCTTGAACTCGGCGGAAAGAACCGTATCATCCGCGCGAACCCTGGTCCATCCGGCGGCGCCCCCCGCGTGGTCCGCGAGGGTGGAGACAACCCCCGCGTGGATAAAGCCGTCCTGCTGGCGGTGACTCTCGTTGGCCGCGAAGGAGACCTCGGCGGCGTCCGGCTCCGCTCCAGTAAGGGAAAAACCCAGTGCAACCACGAAGGGCGCTTCGTAAAAACGTTTTTTGACGTTTAAAAAAAGCTCCTCGTTTACACTCATCATGGGTTCCTCGTTTTTTTAATTTTTGGGACTCAAAATTCATTTTGGGGCGCACAAAGCCACAAAGTCCAACGAAATCGGCTAAAAGCCGGGGATTTTCAAGGTTTTCATGGAAGAAAAAGCAAACGACGAAAAAGTGTTCACCTGCCAGCGCACCGGCAAAAAGATACCCCTTGCGGACGCCCATTGTATCGACCCCAAGGCCTACTGCAAATTCAGGACCTCGTGCCCGATAAACATGCTTGAAAAAAAGAAGGCCAGAGAGAGCTAAAAACCCCTCCAAAATCTCGGAACTTGAATGAAACCCCCAAGCATGGTACTAGTTTAAGGTTGAAAAACCATGCTTTGGGACGGGATATGCAAACAGGGGCTAAAAAAATCATGGTCCTCGCCACGCTGGCTTTCGTGGCGTCGGCCTCCTTCCTGGGAGCCAGGCTCTTTTCCCGCTATATCGCGGGGAAACTGCAGCCGGCGGAATCCCGCGAGGCCAAGCGCGGGCCGGAGAAAAGCCTGCGCCCCGAAGCCACCCCCCGCCTTGCCGATTACGACATAATCTCCGACCGCAACCTTTTCAACGCCAACCCGCGCCCCAAGGGAGAAGCCCAGCTCCTCCCCCCGCCTCCGCAGCCCACCATTTCAAGCGAACCGCCCAAACCAGAACCGATAAAGCTGGGCGCAACCCTCACCGCCATAGCCACAAGGACCCAGGGTGCCTCCTTCGCGATATTTCAAGAGGGCAACCAGTCCAACGTGGTGGCCGTGGGCGGCGCGGTCTCCCCTGGGGTGACGCTCAAGGAGATCCAAAAGGATTTCGTAATAGTCACCCTCAACGGGCAGGACCAGAAAATCGAACTCTTCGCCCAAAAACCCGTTTCCGGCCCGGGCGCGGCCCCTCAAAAACCAACGGGAGCCAGGGGGCGGCCCTTCCTGGGCTCCGGCCCGGGCGCGGCCCAGGGGCAAGCGGACGCCGCCGCGCCGCAGGCTGGCGCTGGCTCGGAGACAATCAGGCAGGTTTCGGAAAACTCCTGGGTGATAGACCGGCGCGAATTCGACGACGCCGTGGCGAATAAGGAGGCTCTGATGACCCAGATAAGAGTCGCGCCGAACCTCTCCTCCGACGGGCAGGCCGACGGCTTCAAGCTCTTCTCCATAAGGCCGGCCTCGATTTTCGCCAGAATCGGCCTTCAGAACAACGACGTGCTCAAGGAAATAAACGGAATAACTCTCAATGGAATCGACCAGGCCCTCGAAGCCTTCGTCCGTCTTCAGGGAGAGTCGTCGATACAGGTAAACCTCATCCGAAGAGGCCAGCCCCAAACCTTAAATTTCGATATCCGCTGAGGGCCCGCTTAAAGGGCCCCAAAGGGAGAGATAAAGTGGCAAAAACCATCAGAATAATCGCCCTGGCGGCAATCGCGGCCCTTCTCTGCGCATCGGCTTTCGCCGCCCCGCCCCAAGCCAAGCCGCCCCAGGCGGACAAGGTCACGATGAACTTCAAGGACGCCGACATCGAAACGGTGGTCCAGTTCATCTCCAAGCTGACCGGCAAAAATTTCATCCTCGACGACGCCGCCACCGGCAAAAAAGTGACGGTCATAAGCCCCACCGAGCTCAACCACGAGGAGGCCTACGAAGTCTTCCAGGCGATTTTGAGCGTCAAGGACCTAACGATAGTCCCGGCGGGGTCTATCTACAAAATCATGCCCTCCCAGAAAGCCAAGGCGGCAAGCATAGAGACCGTCGGAGAAACCTCCCCGCCCGGCGACCGCTTCGTAACACAGCTGATCACCCTAAAAAACATCGGCGCGGCGCGTGCCTCCGACATAATCAACCAGCTCCGCTCGCCCAACTCGTCGCTGGTGGTCTATGAGCCTACAAACCTCCTTATCCTCACCGAGTCTTACTCGAACATCGAGCGCATGATGGGGATTATAAGCGCCATAGACGTAGAGGGCGGCGGCTCCACGATGGAGATTATAAAGGTCCGCTACGCCTCGGTGGACGCGGTATCGAAGATACTCACCCAGGCTGTCACCGACAAAAGCGGCAAGGGCAAGAGGCTGACCCCCGCGGCCAGCGCGCCTAAAGCGCCCCCTTCGGCGCAGGGCGGCGCCCCCTCGGGCCCTGCCTCTCCCTCGGGCGTTCAATCCTCCGGGGACGACGCCCCGAAGATAATCTCCGACCCGCGCACAAACTCCCTGATAGTGATAGCCGACGTCGAATCCATTGCCTTCATAAAAGAACTCCTCGCCGCGCTCGACGTGGAAACCCCTAGCGGCCAGGGCAACATAACGGTGCTCCACCTCAAATACGCGGAAGCTGAAACCCTGGCGTCGGTCCTCACCTCCATATCCTCGAAGACGACCAGCGCCTCCAAGACATCCATCCCCAAATCGGGCCAGCCAGAAAACCTGGCGGCGACCGCCCAGCCGACCATCACCTCGGCGAAAGCCGCCGAAGTCTCCGCCAAATTCGAGGAGCCGGTCTACGTGATGCCCGACAAGGCGACAAACTCCCTCATCATCGTCGCCTCCCAGCAGGACTTCGCAACACTCAAAAGGGTAATCGACCAGCTTGACGTGCGCCTGCCGCAGGTGCTTGTCGAAGCCCTCATAATGGAGATGAGCTATTCGCGGGCTCTTGAGCTCGGCGTAGAATGGCGCTCCACCGCCAACATAGCCAGCGGCAACAAAATGGTCGCCGGCGGCTCAAACTTCGGCGGCATCTCAAGCCTCTCCTCGCTTGCTTCAAACCCCCTCTCGGGCCCCTCCGGCCTCTTTCTGGCGGCGATAGACGGCACTGTAGAGGTCGGGGGAGTAACCTTCCCCAATGTCGGCGCGCTCCTTCGGGCTCTCCAGACCAAGGGCGACGTGAACGTGATCTCAAGCCCCAACATCCTTACGGTGGACAACAGCGAGGCAAAAATCGCCGTCACCAACAAAATCCCCTTCCAGACAAGCGAAAAATACGACAACAACGGAAATCCCATATACACCTACGAATACCGCGACGTCGGACTGACCTTGAGCTTCACCCCCCAGATAAACGACGAGGACTACATAAAGCTCAAGCTCTCTCAAGAGACCAGCAACGTCATATCGACAACCTCCGGCACCAATTCCAACGCGCCGACGACATCGAACCGCACCGTCTCCACGACGATAATGGTAAAAAACAACGCCACCGTGGCAATAGGCGGCATATTGCAGGACAACAGCCAGATAACCACCAGCTCGGTGCCCTGCCTCGGCGACATCCCGCTACTGGGCGCGCTATTTAGAAGCAACAAAAACACCAAGGACAAGACAAACCTCATGATCTTCCTAACTCCCCGCATCATCAGGGAAAACGAAGACCTCGAAATACAGTCGCGCCGCAAGGCCCAGGAATACCGCAACTTCGCAAGCGACAAGAAATCCGACGACTCCGACATCCTTGGCCACACCTTCGACCTCTTCGACGACACTCTCGACCCCAACCTCAAGAAACTTGACGAGGCCACAGGCGAAAAACCCGCCGAAAGCCAGGAGGCCAAATAGGTGGCAAGGGGAATCGAAGAGATTCTTGTGCAAAGGGGGCTATCCTCTGAAGCGGCCCTCGCGGCGCTGGCCAAAAAGCGCTCGACGGGCATTGCGCTCTCGCAGGCGCTTTTGGAGGCTGGACTGACACAGAGGGCGGCCCTTGAAATTGAAGCGGAAGCTTTCGGCCTGCCCTTTTTGCCCACCATCGACCCCGTCTCCATTCCCCCCGCCCTAGCATCGGGAATCCCGATCGGGTTCGCGAAGAAAAACAAACTGGTTCCGGTGGCCGAAACCGACGGCGCGGTCATAATCGCGCTCTCCCAAAGCGAAGCCCTGGCGGCCCTGCCCGACCTTCGCGTCCTTACTGGCCGCCCCGTGCTCGCCTGCCTCGCTCCCGAAGAGGAGATAATCCACGCGATAAACCGCATCTTCGACATGGGCCCGGAAAACGCCGAAGACCTCATCGAAGGGATAAGCGAGGAGAGCCTCGACAAGCTTGCCCACGAATTCGACGAGCCCAAGGACCTATTGGAGGCCGACGACGAGGCCCCCGTAATACGCTTGATAAACGGCATCCTCTTCCAGGCGGTGAAAGACCGCGCCAGCGACATCCACATCGAGCCCTTCGACCGAGAACTCGCCGTGCGCTACCGCATAGACGGCCTGCTTTACAAGGTCCTCTCCCCGCCCAAGGCGCTCCACGCCTCGATGGTGAGCAGAGTCAAGATAATGGCCTCCCTGGACATCGCCGAAAAGCGCCTCCCCCAGGACGGGCGCATAAGGATAAAAATCGCGGGCAAAGAGATAGACATACGCGTATCCGTCCTTCCCACAGCCTTCGGCGAACGCGTGGTGATGCGCCTTCTTGACAAGACCGCCGTGGTCCTGCGCCTTGAGGACATAGGGCTTGGCGGCCAGCGGCTGGAGTCCTTCAAAAACCTCATCGAAAAACCCAACGGGATACTGCTTGTCACCGGCCCCACCGGCTCGGGCAAAACAACCACCCTCTACAGCGCGCTTTCGCGGATAAACTCCGAAGACATAAACATCATAACCGTCGAAGACCCCATCGAATACCAGATACGCGGCATCGGGCAGATACAGGTCAACCCCAAAATACAGCTCACCTTCGCGGCGGGCCTTCGCTCTATACTGCGCCAGGACCCCGACGTGATAATGGTGGGCGAAATACGCGACGGGGAAACCGCCGAGATAGCCATACAGGCCTCTCTCACGGGCCACCTCGTCTTCTCCACACTCCACACCAACGACGCCGCCTCCGCCGTGACCCGCCTTATAGAGATGGGGATAGAGCCCTTCCTCGTCTCCTCGTCGATACACGCGATTTTGGCCCAGCGACTGGTGCGCATCCTCTGCCCCGACTGCAAAACTCCCTACCGCCCCGACGACGCCGAACTCGGCCAGCTGGGACTCAAGAGAGAAGGGCTTGAAGGGGGCGTCCTATACAGGGCGGCGGGCTGCGACGGCTGCAAAAACACCGGCTACCGAGGCAGGACCGGCATCTACGAACTTCTGGCCATCACCGATAATATCCGCGCCGAGGTGATGAAGGGCTCGGACGCCGCCACAATCAAAAAGGCCGCTGTAGCCAAAGGCATGCTGACCCTCCGCGAGGACGGCGCTAACAAGGCCCTGCGGGGCGTGACAAGCGCGGAAGAGGTAATACGCGTGACGCAGGAAGAGGGCTAGGAATTGGCCGTCTACGAATATGAGGGGATAGACGGCAAGGGCCGCGAAATCTCCGGCATAATCGAGGCCGACAGCCCAAGGGCCGCGAGAGTCAGGCTAAAGGGCGAAGGAACTTTCGCAACCGCCCTCTACCTCTCCTCCGCCGCAGGCAACGCCGCCGAAGAAAAATTCCCCCTCCTCTCGGGGCGCTCCATCTCCCAATCCGACCTCGCCCTCATCACGCGGCAGATATCCACACTCCTCGAAGCGGGGCTGCCCCTGGTGGACGCGCTCCAGTCTATAATAGAACAGCTTGAAAACGCCCACTCCAGAAGGGTCCTCTCTCAGATTCGCCAGAAGGTGAACGAGGGGCGCTCCCTTTACGACTCCCTAAGCGAACACCCTAGAATCTTCAGCGATTTTTACCGCAACATGGTCCGCTCGGGCGAGGCCAGCGGCACTCTGGGCTCGGTCCTTGGTCGCCTGGCGGACTTCATGGAGGGCCAGGTGGCCCTGCGCCGCAAGATTCAGGCGGCGATGATCTACCCGATACTCATGACCTGCCTTGGAACCGCCATTCTCATCTACCTCCTTGGCTCGGTGGTGCCGCAAGTCACCGGAGTCTTCGAAGACCTGGGGCGCGCGAAACCCCTGCCGACCAGAATGCTTCTGGCCATGAGCGCCGCGGTGCGCCAGTGGTGGATAGCCGGTGCGCTGGCGATGGTTGTTTCGATAATAATCTTCCGCTCGTGGTCAAAATCCGAGGCGGGAAAACGCGCCCTTCACGCCCTTCTCCTTAAAATCCCGCGCATCGGCCCATTCATAAGGCTCACCGCCATGGCCCGCTTCGCCAAAACCCTCGGCACCCTCACGCAAGGCGGCGTAAAGCTCCTTGCCGCCCTTGAAATAGCCAAACCCGTAATGGGGAACGTGGTTCTTGAAGAAGCCGTCGCCTCAATCGCCATCGACATACGGGAAGGCAAAAGCCTTAGGGCCGCCATGCAGGCCACAGGGCAATTCCCCTCGGAGATGCGGCAGATGGTTTCGGTGGGCGAGGAAAGCGGCGCACTCGACGCGATGCTTTTGAAGGTCGCCGACAACTACGAGAGCCGCATAGAGTCCACCGTGGCTTCCTTGACAGCCCTAATTGAACCACTTATGATTCTTTTGATGGGCGTGGCCGTAGGTTTCGTCGTCCTGGCGATTCTCCTGCCCATCTTCGACCTGACTGAAGCGCTTGGATGAAAATGAAAACCATAAAAAAAGCGGGCCGCGCCTCCAACGCCGGCTTTACCCTCGTCGAACTTCTGGTGGTCATCACCGTCCTTGGCATTCTGGCCGCCATAGTCCTCCCCAAATTCACCGGACAAACCGCAGCCGCCAAAACAAAAGCCGCAAAGATACAAATCCGCTCCCTTGAAGACGCTTTGAACCAGTTCGAGGTGGAAAACGGCTTTTACCCCGCCACCGAACAGGGCCTTGAGGCCCTTGTCTCCAAACCCTCGACGGGCAAGGAGGCTAAAAACTGGCGCGAAGGTGGTTATCTGCAAAAATCCACGGTCCCCAAAGACCCCTGGGACAACAAATACATCTACCTCTCCCCCGGAAGCCACGGCGCATTCGACATAACCAGCTACGGAGCCGACGGAATGCCGGGCGGCGAAGGCGAAAACGCCGACATAAACAGCTGGGACGAGAAGTGATGAAAAATCGGCGGGGCGGGTTCACCCTTATCGAGCTCGTCCTCGTCCTGACGATACTCTCGCTGGCTTTCGCCGTGGCCCTGCCAAGGCTTCCCGACTTCACCGGCGCCAAAAAGCGCGAGGCGCTGCGCAAACTCGCCTACTCGGCTCAATCCCTCCACGAATACGCCTCCTTCAAAAAAAAAGCCTAGCGCTCGTCTACGATCTTGAGGCCCGCAAATACTGGGCAGGCGAGATGGACGACGAAAAGCGCGAATACGTGCCCTCGGCGGAGCTTCCGGTCAAAGAAACAGCCCTTCCTGAGGATATGCGCTTTCTGGAAATTGAAACCCCCGCCGACAAGAGCGCCGACGACCAAAAGCCCATGACACTCTTCGTCCCCCAGGGATATTCTACCCCGACCTGGATACACATAGGGGTCGGCGACGAAAAAGAGGAATACACCCTCATCGTAAACCCCCTTACCGGCAGAACGGAGATCAAAGATGGCCGCGAAGCGATGCCGCGAAAAGGGATTTAGCTTCGTAGAGCTCGTGGTGGCGCTGGCGGTGGTTGCGGCCTCCTTCGGCGTCCTCATCGCGGCCCACACCGCGGCGGCGAGGCAGGAGGCGCACGCAAGAAGCCTCTTCACCGCCTCGGCCCTCATGCGCCAGCTCCTTACTCAGGCAGAGATCGACGGCTACCCTCAAAACGGCGACTCCTCGGGGGATTTCGGCGACGACTACCCCGGCTTTAGCTGGTCGCGCAAGATAACCGACGCCGACCTCTCGGGTATGGTGAAGGGCGCGCTGGAGAAATTCGGGGTGGACCCCGCGCTGATTCCCGTTTCAATGGGCGGGGTGCGGCAGGTGGAGCTTGAGGTCAAGTGGCTGGAAAACGAAAAGCCCGTCAAGGTCGCCATGACCTACTACGCGGTGGCCCAGCAATGAGAAGAAAGGGCTTTACCCTCCTGGAAGTTATGGTGGGGCTCGCCATCCTCGCCATCTTCGTCACCCTCGTGCAGGGAGTCTACACCGGCGCGGCAAAAAACAAGCGGGCCAGTGAAGAAGCGACGGGGGCGGCGCACGGGTCCTCGGCTATACTTGGCAAAATGGCCGACGAACTCTCCATGGCTTTCCAGAGCTCCTCCCGAAAGGGGCAGACGATATTGCTCGCCGCCACCGACATGGAAAACAACTCCAAGGTCGAGTTCACCACCATGACCCCGCGCATAGAAAACCTCTCGACGGGCGGCGAAACGCGCCTGCGCTACGAGGTGCGGCCCGATCCCGAGACGGAAGGGGCGGTGAAGCTGGTGAGGATAGAGATGGCCGACCCCTTCGGCGATATGGACCGCGACGGCGTGGAGCTGACGATGCTGGGCGGCATCAAGCGCTTCACCTTCTCCTGCTACAACGGCTCGGAATGGGTCTCAATGTGGGATGGCGGGTACGATCTGGAAAATCCGGTCTTGCCGCTGGCGGCCAAACTGACGATAGAGTGGGCCGACAAATTCAAAAACAAAAAGATAATCTCCACGGCCACCCCCATCTGGGCGGCGGCGGGCATAAACGCCAAAGTAAAGCCGGAGGAGGGCCAATGAAGCGCGAAAAGGGCGCGGCGCTCCTCCTGGCGATAGCGGTAATCGCCTTCCTCTCGCTTGCGGTGGTGGAATTCCAGCGAGAGGCGCGGGTTGAGCTCAACTACGCCTCCAACACCCTCTTCGCCCTTGAGGCCGAGGGGCTGGTGCGCTCGGGGGCGGCGGCGGGCATAGCGATATTGCAATCGGATGAGGGA
>SRXB01000586.1 GCA_009724975.1 bacterium
GAAGGTTCGAGCACCAGCTCCTACACAAGAGCTTTTTTCAACGAGTGCATAAACAATGGCGGCGACCCGTCGGGGCTGAGCGGCTTTTACGACATCGCCTTCAACTACGTAACCTACTCCGCGAATGTAAGCGGGGTGCTCTGGGATCTCGCATCCTACTCGCCAATGCTCTTTTTCAACACGATAGTCGCCACGGCCTCCAACCCGACCGGCTCGTGCCTGAACAGCAGCGTAACCAACATCTTCCTGACAACTATCGGGAATATCCTGAAGGGCGGCCAATACGGCATAGGGGGCGGCAGCGGCAACAGCTACATCCCTGGCCTTTGCCTCCTCAACGCCACCCACGGGCAGAGCGTGGCCCCCTACCGGCAGACGCCCAACGTAAACCTTGGCGGATCAACCGCCGACCCGCAACTCTCGGCGCCATACGACGCCGGAAACACCGCCCTCCTCCACATAAAACCCGCCAACCTCGACCACGACGCCAACATCGGTGCCTGGCAGGGCGGCGGCGGCTCCGAAGGCGGGGGCGGCTTCATATGGGGAGGAATAAGATGACCAACCTCGGGATTTTCACCGCTGGATAGAGCGTTTTCTACGCCGGCAACTTTCACGGCGCTACAGGAGCGCTCGCCGACCCCTCCCCCGTCTTTGCGCGGCTTAAAAACCCCGACGGAAGCTGGAGCGACCTCGACGCGCCCGCAAAACAGGACTCGAA
>SRXB01000587.1 GCA_009724975.1 bacterium
GAAATTTTATCTTGGCGCCCTTGAAAAATCCCCTTACGACCCGGATTACCTTTCCGACTACGCCGCCTTTTTGCGCAAAAAGGGGGATTTCGCCTCTTACGAGAAAATTGTGGTCGAGGCGGTTTCGAGGGATTTTTCCGACCCCGACATTTTTTCAGCCTACGTGAGGCTGGTTTCCAGGATGGGTGCGGCCCCTACCGACGCGGCGATACTCTCCACCCTCTCGAAGGCCAAATTCGCCGACCCCCTGGCCGAGGGAACCGCCCTTTTCAACCTCGGCCAGCTTGCGGAAGTGACAGGCGACCGCACAACCGCCAAAGAAAGCTACCGGCGAGCCCTTGAGCTCCTTTCGGGTAGGGAGGGGGTCAACCCCAGGCTCCTCGAATCACTGAAGACGATGATCTCCCGCCAGGGCCAGTGAGTTGATGGAAGGCAAAAAACTCCACTACGCCTGGGTGACGGTTCTAGTCGGCTTCCTCACAATATTCTCGTGCATTGGGATCGGGCGGCTCTCCTACGGGATGATCCTCCCCTCCATGGGAAAGAACCTCGGCCTGGGCTACGCTCTTATGGGCTACGTGGGGACCGGCAACTTCTGCGGCTATCTCACAGGGGTCGCCCTCGCCCCCTTCGTCCTGGCGCGTTTCGGCGGCAGGAAAGCCACGGCGGGCGGCCTTTTGCTCATCTCCCTCTCCCTTGTAAGCGCCTCGCTCTCCCAAGG
>SRXB01000263.1 GCA_009724975.1 bacterium
CGCATAGCCGCCACCCTTCGAAAGGCCGGAATAGACCTTAAATACCCTGTTCTTCGGGATGTAAACCAGGCCATAGCAAAGGATTACAAGGTAGAGCTTTTACCCGTCACCGTCCTTATCGACAAATCCGGCTATATCCGTCTCTTTCAGGAGGGGTACAAGCCGGGCGACGAAGCAAGGTTCGAAGAGGAAATTGAAAAACTTCTTGACTCGAAAAGGGTCGAGGATGTGACCCTAGCCAGCAAGGACGGTAAAACAACTTTCGCCCCATCCGGAACCACCCTCAGGAGAGAAGGCGCGCTTGGACAGGCCGCCAGAATAAAGACTCTTGACGGCTCCGAAGCGCTTCTGGGAGGCGGGGAGGGTGCGGTTCTCTTTTTCTGGAGTCTTTATTGCCAGCCATGCCGCGATGAGCTTCCCATGGTCGACGCTCTGGCTAAAAAGTATCCCAAGGCTAAGATTTACGCCGTCAACGTCGATTCCCCCTATCTGGAAAAGCGCATATCATCTTTTCTATCTTCGGTGACGTCGGTCCCCTGCATACCTGATTGGGCAAAGGACGGCGGCCCGGGGCCACTTGCCACCGCTTTCGGGGTGGGAGCCACCCCTTCGGTGGTTATTTTGGACCCAAAGGGGAAAATCGCCTACTCCTCCGAGGGAATTGAGGACCTCGCGGCCATGGAGGCCATAATCTCCAAATTTTAGTTATATTTATAGTTCTTCGGTAGTTCTTTGACACGAAGGATTTACGGAACTATATTTGCCCCGTGCTAAACAAAATGCAAAGTGCCCAGGGAGGCCAAAAACCATGTGGGATTACACCGATAAGGTAAAAGATCACTTCATGAACCCGCGAAACGTGGGGAAAATCGACAACGCCGACGCAATTGGCGAGGTGGGAAGCCTTGCCTGCGGCGACGCCTTAAAACTTTACCTGAAACTCGACAAGGACGGACGCATAGAACAGGCGACCTTCCAGACCTTCGGCTGCGGCAGCGCCATCGCCTCAAGCTCGGCGCTCACCGAGATGGTTAAGGGGATGACCCTTGACGAGGCCATGAAGGTTTCCAATAAGGACATCGCAGACTTTCTGGGCGGCCTGCCCAAGGAGAAGATGCACTGCTCCGTAATGGGCAAGGAGGCCCTTGAGGCGGCCATAAACAACTACCGAGGCATCGAAAACCAGCCTCACGAGGAAGAGGGCGAGCTGGTGTGCGAATGTTTCGGCGTCACCGACCTCCAGATACGCCGCGCCATCCATGAGAACGACATCAAAACCGTCGAAGACATCACCAATTTCACCAAGGCTGGCGGCGGTTGCGGCAGGTGCATCGACCAGCTAGATGAGATTTTGCGCCAGGAGCTGGGTGCCAAGAAGGCAACACCCGTCCCTGCCTCTTCAAAAAACCTGACCAACCTCCAGCGAATTTCCCTTATTAAAAAGGTCATCGACGAAGAGCTTCGCCCCGCCCTCCAGGCGGACGGCGGCGATCTTGAGCTTATAGATGTCGCCGCTAAAACCGTGATAGTCAGCCTACGCGGAGCCTGCACGAACTGCCCGTCGGCCCAGTTCACGCTCAAAGACGGCGTTCAGGCCCGCCTGCGCGAGGTTGTGGACCCTGAAATTGAGGTCATCGAGGAGGGAAAATGCGAACTGTCTATCTAGACAACAACGCCACAACCCGCGTCGATCCCCTCGTTCTTGAGGAGATGCTGCCCTTTTTCTCAGAAAGGTACGGCAACCCTTCAAGCATGCACTCTTTCGGCGGCGAGGTCGGCAAAGAGATGACCCTTGCCCGCGACCGCGTCGCAGGGCTTTTGGGTTGCGACCCGGGGGAAATCATCTTCACCTCCTGCGGGACGGAGAGCGACAATACTGCCATCCGGTCGGCGCTTGAGGCTAACCCGGACAAAAAGCACATCATAACGACCAAGGTTGAACATCCTGCTGTGCTTAATCTGGCAAAAAACTTGGTCAAGAAGGGTTATCACCTGACCATGCTGGGAGTGGACAGCGAGGGGTCGCTCGATCTGGAGGAGCTCAAGGCGTCGATTCGCGACGACACCGCGATAATTTCCGTCATGTGGGCGAATAATGAGACCGGCACCCTTTTCCCGATCAGGGAAATTGCGGAAATCGCAAAGAGCCGGGGCGTTCTTTTCCATACGGACGCTGTGCAGGCTGTCGGAAAGATTCCCATGAATCTTTCGAAGCTCCCCGTCGATTTTCTAGCGATCAGCGGCCATAAACTCCATGCTCCCAAGGGCGTCGGCGCCCTTTATGTAAAGAAATCCACTCCTTTTCGCCCCTTCATGATCGGCGGCCACCAGGAGCGCGGGCGACGCGCCGGAACGGAGGCGGTTCCCGGAATCATCGCGCTTGGCAAAGCCTGCGAACTGGCTCAAAACAATATAGCCGAGGAGAACGAGTCGGTTCGCTTTTTGCGAGACCGCCTTGAAAGCGGTATTTTAAACTCTATTCCCAATAGCAGGTTAAACGGCCATCCGACCGAAAGGCTTCCCAATACGGTCAACATCTCCTTCAAGTTCATCGAAGGGGAGGCCATCTTGCTTCTTTTGAACGAACACGGCATCTGCGCCAGCTCGGGAAGCGCCTGCACCTCAGGAAGCCTTGAGCCCTCTCACGTTTTGCGCGCCATGGGCGTTCCCTTCACCTTCGCCCACGGCTCCATACGTTTCAGCCTGTCGCGCTTCAACACCCGCGATGAAATTGATTTTGTAATAGCTAAGCTTCCACCTATAATCGAACGCCTGCGCTCGATGTCGCCGTATTCCGAGTGAGAGGTATAAGTGGCGCTGCCAAAGGACCATAGAATAGTCGAACTGGACAAAAAGATAGAGGAGGTGCGCAAGCAATATGACCTCTATCTTTCAGGTCTTCGGAAAACGGAGCCTGCTTCGATGCTTGCCGACGTCGAGGCCAGCATTTTGCGCGCCACCAGGCAGATGGCGGGAAGCTCGACGGTGGTCCAGTTTCAGATTCGCGCCCTCGCCCACAGATTCCGGTCGCTTCAGGCTCAGATCAAGCGCTTTTTGGATAGAAGGGATACCTACATCAAGTCAAAGCTTGAGGAATCTTTCAGCGCGGATGTGGAGGAGATCGGCCAGACCATTTTCGTCGATAGGGCTGTGACGGAAAA
>SRXB01000264.1 GCA_009724975.1 bacterium
GCCTCCGAAAGCTCTTCATCGGCCTCGATTTCCAGTTCGCAGCCGTGAATCAAAAGCCTGACCTGCCCGAAGGCGGCCTCCATATTCTCGCAGATCGAGCAGGCCCGCCTGAGCGAAAGGCCAGCCGGAGCTTCGGCCTTGCCCTCGATGGCCGAGGCCACGAGTTTCCCGCTCGCCTCAACCCCATCCTGACCCGACTCGGAAAAACCCTTAAGCTCCACCGTACCGGGGCAATCGACCGTGATGAAAAGGAGGTTTGAGTCCTTTATCTGGCCGAGCTTAATAAGCTCAACCGCCGCCCGCGCCTCGCAGGGGCGAAGAACCACCGCCACCTTAGCGCCCGGGTCGGTGAAGGCCAGCCGGTGAAGGGCGCGCGCGCCCTGAAAGCCCATTGTGGGCGACCACGGAAGTGCCGCGTCCAGACCGGCGGGGTCGGCGAAGAGGGCTATGGAAGCCGAGCCGCTGCCTTGCAGTGCCGGAACCATGACCTCGTCCACAAGCCCCTTCTCGATGAGGCCCTTCAAAAACCCCCTGACAGCCTCGGTCGGGGAGCCGGAAAAATTAATCTTGCCGCTTTTCATCGTGAAATACTCCCCAGCCCTATATGTCCCAGCCGGACTTGAAATCCGACGGCCCAAGGTCCTTGATTTTAGCGGTAACCTCCCTCACCGTCTCGGCGAAGAGCCTTCCCTCGCTGGCGCTTATCCACTTGAGGGTGACGCGCTCCTCGGGCAGGCCGAACTGCGAAAGGATATTCTTCAAAATCGCCACCCGCCTCCTGGCCTTGTAGTTGCCGGACTGGTAATGGCAATCCCCGGGATGACAGCCGCCGATTATGACCCCGTCCGCGCCGTCCATTAGGGCCTTCATCACGTAAACCACGTCCACCGCGCCCGAGCACATGAGATGCACCACGCGCACGTTTGGCGGGTACTGCTGGCGTGTGGTTCCGGCCAGGTCCGCGCCGGTGTAGGTGCACCAGTGGCACAAAAAGGCCACTATGCGCGGCTCGAATTCACCTTTTTCAACAATCTGGGCCATTTTCCTTATCCTTTGGCGTTTTGTCGAAAGCCAAAAACGCTTTAGAGCAACTCGTCAAGCCCCGCCATTATTCCGGCGGGGGTAAAACCATACTGTGAAGCCGCCTTGTTGGGGCAGACCGTAACGCAGGCTCCGCAAGCCTTGCACAAAATCGGGTCTACAACCGCGGCCTTCCCCGCCTCGTCTATCTCCCTCGCCCCGTAAGGGCAGGCCTCTACGCAAAGGCCGCAGCGCGAGCAAATGCGCTTGTCCACCGCCGAGAAGTTTTTCGGCGCGCGAAGGACGCCGGAGGAGAGCAGCGCCGAAAGGCGAGCGGCGGCGGCCCCCGCCTGGGAAAGTGCCTCGCCGATGTGCTTTGGCGCGTGGCCCGTTCCGGCTACGTAAACCCCCGGGACCGAGAGGTCGGCGGTGGCGGTTTTTTTGTTCTTCTCGCGGTAAAAGCCGTTGTCGTCGACCTCGGCCCCATAGAGAGAGGCCAGCCTCAGCGCCTCCTCCGCGTCCGGGGCCATCCCCACGGAAAGAATTAGATAATCCGGGGACAAACTGACTGACTCGCCGAAAGAAGGCTCGCTGAAAGACACTTCAACGCTTTCGGACCCGGCTTTCACGCGGGGGGCGTTCTCGGGGTCGAAGGCGGTGAAGAGCACGCCGGCCTTCCTGGCCTTCAGATAGGCCAGTTCGTAATCGCCGTAGGCGCGAAGATCGCGGTAAAGCACCGTCACCTCGGCGTCGGGGGCGCTTTCGAGAATCTTCAGCGAATTTTTGAGGGCGTGGGTGCAGCAGACTCGGGAGCAGTAAGGCAAACTTCCCGCCTCCTGGCTTCGGCTTGCGGCGCACTGGAGCATGACGACCTTCTTGCCGTCGAATTTCCCTTCGGCAAGAAGCGCTTCCGCCTGCTTTTGGGTAACAACCCGGCCGTTTTCGCCGAGGCCGTGTATTTTGGGAAGGTTTTCCCTCGCTCCCGTAGCCAGAACCACCGCGCCGTGGGAAATCTCCACCGCGCTCTCGCCCGCGTTGATTGCCGTTTTAAAAGCGCCCACCCTTCCCTTTGCCTGCAAGACCCGCGCGCCAAGATAAAGGGTTATTGCGGGGTTTGACTCGACCTTCGCGGCAAGTTCGGCGGCAAGTTTGGCAGGTTCGCCGCCGCCGAGGGTGTAGCGTGATGAGGCGGCGAGGCCGCCTAGGGCCTTTTCCTTCTCCACGAGGTGTACGGGGTGGCCCAGCGAAGAGAGGCGAAGCGCCGCGCTCATGCCTGAGATACCTCCGCCGATAACCAGCACCGATTTGTCCGCAACTTCTGAGACTTGAACGGCGAAACCCTTTAGCGCGGAGCTTTTGACGGCGGCGGCTACGGTCGAAAGCGGGGTGTCGTCGGTATTTGCCATCACGGCGGCGCGAAGGTCGGCAAAGCCCAAAACCTCCTCGTGTACCCCCATCGACTTGAACATGTGATTATACATATCCGCGACGATGCGTTCCGAGCAGGAGGCCAGGATAAGGCGGTTGGGCTCTTTTCCGGCGAAAACTCCCCTCGCCTCGCTCATTCCCGCCCTGGAGCAGGCGTGGGCTATTGTCTCGACGAAGGAAACGCCCGCAAGGGAGGCTATTTTCTCCTTCAGGGCGTTAAAATCGGCGCGCGAGGAGTTGTAACCGTCGCATTCGCATAGCAAAACCCCGATTTTTGGCTCCTCTTCGCGCCAGTCGGCGGGAGTCGGCCCCTCGGGAAAGGATTCTGCGGCTCCGGATGCCATGAGCGAGGCCGCTAGGCCCGCCGCGTGCGCCCCCTCGATGGCGGATTCGGGAATATCCTTGGCTCCGGCGAGGTTTCCGCAGAGGTAAAGCCCCTCGACGCCGCTTTCGCAAGGGGTGAACTCGCCGCAAGCAAAGCCGTTTTGTGAAATTTGTAGGCCGAAGGAGGCGCAGAGGGCCTTAGCCTCTTCTCCCTGCCCGAAGCCGCCAGCCAGCACCGCCAGAGAATGGCTTTCGGTCGAGAGAGAGCCTTGCCTTGAAACGGTTATCTCGATGGAGCCGTCAAGGGGGCTTTGGCGAAGGAGCGAGGGCATGGCGCGGACGAACTCTATTCCTGC
>SRXB01000265.1 GCA_009724975.1 bacterium
CTTGCCCGCCATCTATTTGTACAGCTCCTGCGGAACCGGCTCGTTTTTCCACGGTGTTTTCAGGTCGCCGAGGGAAACGAAGGGGAGAAAGCGGTGGAGGAAAAAAGGCAGGCGAAACTCCTCGAACTTGACCTGTATCTCGGAGCGGTATTTGTTCTTGGCCCCAAGCCTCTCGATCTCGCAAACGGGGTATTTGTCAACCCTGCCCATCGCCAGAAGGGCATCGTCCGCCACTTCGAAATTCCTTTTCTCCTCGCCGTCGGAGAGGGTGTAGCGGTTTTTGAGGTTGTCCTTTTCAAGGACGCGTTCGAAGGTGAGGAAGACCGAGTCTCCCTCCCAGAGGGCCTTGTCGGTGCGAAGGAGGCGTATGGTGTAGGTGAAACGTAGGGGAAGGCCGCTTTCCAGCGATTTTTTGAGGCGTTCGTCGGAAAAGCCCGTAACCTCGAAGCTCACCGCCAGCACCTGCCCGTCGCGCGAGAAAGCTACGTTTTCCACGCGGGAGGCGCTCTTAGCGCTTTCGGCGAGGGCCGGGGAGGCTATCAGCAGCAGTGCTATGAAAAGGATGAGTCGGCGGAGAATCATCTTTGGTTTCGCGGGCCCTCAAAAGGGTTTGCGCCAAAGCTGGCGCGGCTTTGGTGCATTCTAGTTTAGGCGGGGGCTATTGGCAAGAAAGAGGTTCCCGAATCTCTCCTGAAAATAAAAAAGCCGGACGTTTGCGCGTCCGGCGGGTTTGTTTTTTCGCTTTTGCCCGTCAGGCTAGGGCGGCGGCTAGGGCGGCGTGAGCCAGCGGCCTTGCTTTGAAAATCTCCCTTTGGGATTTTTTAGCTTCCAGGGTCCAGGCGTCGGGCCGCTCAAGAAGGGCGCAAAGGACGCGCCTGTGCATCTCGTGTCCGGCCTTGTGGGCTATTAGGTGGCCGTGGATCGGGTATCCGGCGAGGGCCATGTCCCCCACCGCGTCGAGTATCTTGTGGCGGACCATCTCGTCGGGCATGCGAAGACCCTCGGGATTTACCACCTTGCCCTCGTGGAGGGCGACGGCGTTCTCAAGGCTGGCCCCCCGGGCCTTGCCTATCGCCTTTAGTTTTTCCACGTCGCCAAGAAAGCCGAAGGTGCGGGCGCGGGCTAGCTCGGCGCAGAAGGAAGCGGCGGTTATCTCAAGAAAGTAGCTCTGAGCGCCGGGGAAGGAGCCGCCGAAATCGATGGAGTAGGTGACGGCGAAGCCTTCGTGAGGCTTTAGGATGCAGAACTTGTCGCCGCACTCCACGCGCACCGGCTTTAGTATCTTTATATACTTTCGGGGAGCCGTCTGGGCCATCAGCCCGGCCTTCGTTATCTTTTCCACGTAAAGGGAAGAGCTTCCGTCCAATATGGGGAACTCGGGGCCGTCTATCTCTATAACCGCGTTGTCCACGCCAAGGGCGCGAAGGGCGGCGAGGCAGTGCTCGACGGTGGAGACGCTGGAGCCGTTGCGGCCAAGGACAGTCGCCAGGGTGGTTTCGGTGACCTGCGCCACGTGGGCGGGTATCGCCTGGGAGGAGGGGAGGTCGGTGCGGCGAATCCTTAGACCTTCGCCCGCGTCGGCGGCCTTTATGACAAGCCTTACCGGAGCGCCGGAATGAAGGCCGGTGCCGGTAAGCTCGATATTTCTTTTAAGAGTGTGCTGGAAAGCCATTTTAAGTTGTTCCGTCATTCGCCTGTGAAATTTATTGTTCTTCGCCTGATTACCCTGCAACACGCGTGCCAACTAAATTCAAGAAAAGCTGATTCGCTTTTCCCCTTTGGCGGCGCGAGCTTTTTAGCCGGAACCGAATGGAGGCGAAGGCGGTTGTGGAACTTTGGCCACAGTCGGGGCGGATTTTGGTGTCTACCGCTTTCATCATTACCGCTTGAAAAGCGAAGATGAAAAAACCACAATGTGAACCCTTGGCCAAAAACACCTCAGTCGGAACCGGTAATGCGCGAAATAAGCGAAATTGCGATCGAAGTCCTAGCGGAACTTCAGGAAATATTCCCCTACCTTCTAATCGGCGTAACCATCGAAGCCTTCGTCCGCACGATGAAGTGGCACGTCAAAATCCGCAACGCACTCCACCGCTGGGGTATTTTTTCGATTATAGCCGCGACCCTCGTCGGGCTCGTCAGCCCCCTTTGCGCCTGCGGGATACTTCCTCTCGTCATAAGCCTCATCCTGAGCGGCCTTCCGCTGGCCCCCGCGATGAGCCTTCTCGTCACCTCTCCACTGATGAGCCCCGCCGGATACACCCTCGCGGTGAAAAACCTAGGCCCGCAAATGGCAAACCTTGAGGTCGCGGCGGCTATCTTCATGGGGCTCTTCGCGGGCTTCGTGGTCCATATTTTCGAGCTGCGCGGCCTCGACGTCAGAAAGCTCTTTAAAAAAGAGCTTCCAAGGGGCAATTTCCACGACCCCGACTACCCCGAGGAGATTTTGCGCTGCGCCTGCGACGAGATGTTCTCTAAGAAAATCGAGCGGCAGGGCCACGGGCCCGCGCTGGTATTTCTCGCCAAGATGTGGGAGGGCGGGATAAAGGTGGGCAAGTACCTGCTTTTGGGCATAATCATGCAGGTAATCGCCCTTCGCTACGTCCCCAACGAATTCATCGATGCCCTCCTCACCTCGGGCAACCCTCTTTCGGTGATAATCCTTCCGGTGCTTGCCATACCCCTTCACATAACGCAGATAACCGCCTCGGCGATTCTCTTCGGCTTCGCCGACAAGGGAGTAAACCCCTCCAGCGCCCTCGCGCTCCTGATAGGCGGTCCCGTCACCGCCATTCCCGCCATGAGCATGTTCCTCACCTTCTTTCGCCCCGCCCTCTTCTTCCTCTACATAGGCGTCTGCGTCGTCGGCACCCTCATCGTCTCCTTCCTCTTCCCGCTTTTCCTCAGGTGAGAGGCGCCTGAAAGCCCTCTTGCGCTGATTTTGCCTAAGGCCGCCCACAACCTCTCGTAAAAAACAGCTAAAAAACTAAAAGCTGGCCCGCGATTTGCAAAACAACATCTGCGAAGTAGAATTCACCATGCCGCTTCCATGGCGGCCAAGTCTGATTTCTTCAGGCTTTTCAAGCCATTGCCTGAATTAAATGGCTGGTTGGCCCCGGACGCGGC